>JAKLES010000217.1 GCA_022711575.1 Deltaproteobacteria bacterium
TCCTGACTTCGACACCGGGACACCCTAAAAAGAATTCCAAAAGTTTTCATCGAACAAATGGGCAATCGATCTGTGTCTTTGCGTTAGAAGCATAGTCTTTGTTAATTCATTACCGCTTTTGGGGAGTTTAACTTTTACGGTAGTAATCGTTTTTGCAATTTCTAATACCTTATCGACACTCATGTTTATGTGGCTAATTTTTAGCACTCTTTCAAGTTCTTTGTAAACCTTATAGGCAACAAAACAGATACAGACGTGGGCTTCGATCCTTTTTGGGGTAAAATGGAACATTGGCCTCATTTCAAGCGTGCCTTTGGTGATCCTGAACGCACGTTCGATTGACCATAAGCCATTGTACTGCTCATATATTTCTTTTGCAGGCAAATTGGTATTGGTCAGGTATCCTTTTAGTCCATCCCATTGTTCGTCTTGCTTGATCTTTTCCTGGTTTATGGCAACCCTGGCATTGCCAGATATTTCAAGGAACTTGTTGTACCCGCGTTTATTGATGTTTTCTTTGTTAATATTGCCGCTTCTGTAGGCCTTTTCAAGTCTCTTTACACCTTTTTCCCTGTTGTGCCTGTCCTTTCGTGCCCTGTTGTCGGAGTATCCCACGATGAGCCTTGCCTGGCCTTTTGGGGTTTCGTTAAATGCCCCATCCTGCTTCGCCAATGATAATGCCCAGGTTTTTATCTCAGTGCTTTCGTTTTTTATCCTTGCCCCGATAATGTATTTGTAATTGCCCGATTCGAGCATGGCTATGTTGCTTTGGCTCATCAGCCCTGAATCGGCTACAACAATGAAATCATCCAAATTGAACCGTTGCACAAAATCCTCTACCACAGGGAGCATGGTGCGCCCTTCGTATTGTGAGCCATTGAATATAGAATAGGACAGCGGATAGCCATCTTTACTGACCAATAAACCGAGTACAACTTGTGGCTGGCTGTGTTTCCCGTCTTTTGAAAAGCCCGTTTCCCTCAATTCATCACCATAATCCGCTTCAAAATAAAGGGTGGTAACGTCGTAAAATAAAAGCCCGATCTTCCCACCCAATATCCGCCGGGTATGCTCAACGCTAATCTGTTGTATCTTTTCTTGTTGCGTTTTGTAAAGCTTGTCAAGGTAACGGTACACCCTGTGCAACTGGGCATCTTCATCAAAGTGCGATTTAAGGTATTCGACCGTTGCGGATTTGCTCATTGGTTGGCTCAACCGGGCGATGACAAGCTGCCGGAAGATATCATCGTGGATTGAATCAAACCCAGTCAATTTGAATACGTTGTTCAACACCATCTGGACACCGTTGAGCAAGATGTTCTCGACGTTGTTGAGTAAATATTCGGTAACCTGCCTTTCTTCGAGGGCTTTATCATGTGTCTCGAAAATGTCTTGTTCGCCTAGATGACTGGATATCCATTTCTTACCTTGCAGAAATAAGGAATCTATTGTTAGCTCATCTCTGCTGCTGCCAATAGTTTTGACAACACAGTAGCGGCCTTTGCTCTTGTCGATGATCTGGACACTTACGATACCACTTGGATTCTTTTTCTTTCGGACAAACATGCCCGTAAAAATACTCTCTTTACCCGGGACACCCAAACCGGTGTCCCGAAATTCATAAATTACTGTTTATGAATATGTTGAAAATCAGTGCCTAAAAAAGTGTCGAAGTCAGG
>JAKLES010000218.1 GCA_022711575.1 Deltaproteobacteria bacterium
GGTTTTGCCTACTTCCAGTGTCGGTCCTACACAAGAAGGGCAGCCGTAGGCGCACGGACATTTTTCAATTAAAATTTTAGCGGCTAAAAGAAGATTGGCATGTTCGTGGTAGAGCAGTTCGGAAAACCCGATGCCCCCCGGATAGGAATCAAAAATAAAAATGGTCGGATCGAACTCGTCAATACGCGCGCCGGTTTTATGGTCACCCATCTCCGGCCGACCGGCATTAAACGATGTGATGACGCGGCCTGTTTTCCCCTGGCTGACAAACCACTCGCCGCTTTTATTGCCTAACGAACGGTCGATGTCATGCGTGTCCGCCATCAGAAATAAAGCGGATAAATGCTGCAGCGTGTAAGCCAGCGCCGATAAGCCGTCGATTATTTCTGCAGGGGTGAATTCAAGTTTGCGTAACGGGTCGCGCGGAATCGTAAACCAGTAGCTGGTTGTGTGCATATCCTTTTCCGGCAGATTCACATCGCCGTAACCCAGGTTTTCCGACGTGTAGAATTTAATTTTTTTATAGCCGACCACTTTGCGCACGACCTGAACTTCACCGTGTTCCACAATGACACCCGATTCATTGTGATTATCAAAAGAGTCGATCACCCGAACATTGGTGTAAGTCATGGCGTCTGTGTAGTAGTCGGCGTCCACTTTCCTGACATAGGCCTTCTTGCGCTCCAGATCGAGCTTGTCAACATGATACTGCTCGGAAGCCAGCATGTAAATGGCCTCGTCATGGACGGCGGTAAAGGCACTGTCCCAGTCCACTTCGGCAATGACCCTGTGGTTGCCAGCGTCGGTGGTATCCACCACAACCACATTTTCCGGATTGATTGCGCGCAGGCTCACCTCGTCTGCCGGATAGCTTTCCGCGGCCCAGTGCCAGCGGTCGTTGGTGCGATGCAGCACGCCTTTTTCTTCCAGATACTCCAGAAACTCCTCCAGGTTCTCCCCGCCGAATTTTTCGCCTTTTTCAAACGGAAGCTCAAATGCCGCGCTTTTAATGTGATGGAGCAGAATCAGCAGATTATCCGGATTGATGCGGCAATGTTCGGGCGAGAGCGCAAAGAAATAATCGGGATTTTCCATAATAAATTGATCGAGCGGATTGCTGCGGGCAATCAGGATCGCCAGGCTGCGGCCCGTGCGTCTGCCTGCGCGTCCCGCCTGTTGCCAGGTGCTGGCGATCGAGCCGGGATAACCGGCCATGATGCAGGCTTCCAAATTGCCGATGTCGATGCCCAGTTCGAGCGCGTTGGTGCTGATGACACCCATGACTTCGCGTAAACGCAGACCGCTTTCGATCTCGCGGCGCAGATTCGGCAGATAACCGCCGCGATAGCCGGTGACAAAATGATCGTCCAGCGGTTTGGTCTTGACGAATTTGTCTTTGAGATACTTGGTCAAAACTTCGACATGGAGACGACTCGTGGCAAAAACAATGGTTTGAATATGGTTATCAATCAGATCAGAGGCAAATTTGCGCGCGGGCGTCATCGCGCTCTGGCGAATGCCCAGTTCGCGGTTAACGATGGGTGGATTGTAGAGAACAAATGTTTTGGCAGCGGTGGGCGCGCCGCTTTTATCCAAGAGCGCAACGCGACGCTCCAGAATTTTTTCCGCGTGTTCACGTGGATTGGCGACGGTGGCCGAACAGCAGACAAATAC
>JAKLES010000219.1 GCA_022711575.1 Deltaproteobacteria bacterium
TATTAAGGAGGGATTATGGGCAGAGAAGTAGTGTTTGTAGATTGTATGCGAACAGCTTTTGGCACATTGGGAAAAACTTTACGCAATATCCTGGGCGAAGAACTGGCCGGCATGACGATTAAAGGTCTGGTGGAACGGTCAAAGATTCTGGAAAAAGGCGGCGCAATTGACGCCGTTTTCATGGGATCAGCCATCGGAGGCCATAGCGCAATCAACCCGTCTCGCTGGGCAGTGCTGGCTTCCGGTCTTCCCGAGAGTACGTCGGCCTCGTATATCGAAATGCAGTGCGGTTCAGCGATTGACTCGATCAATCACGCCGCCTGGAGAATCCTGGCCGATCAGGCCGACATCATGATTGCCGGTGGTTTTGAATCCTACAGTCAGGCGCCATGCCGTTTCCCGATGAACACGGAACCTTTCCGCATGATTCCCCCGCTGCCGATTGCTATTTCTCTTTCTCCTACGAAAGATCCGGCAACCATGAATATGGGTCTTACAGCGGAAGCCCTCCAGAAAATGTACAATATTTCGCGTGAAGCGCAGGATGAATTCTCTTACCGCAGCCAGATGAGGATGAAAAAGGCGCAGGAATCCGGTTTTCTTGCCCAGGATATTATGCCGGTTATGGTTCCCCAGGGAAAAAAGAACCCCCCGATTGAATTCAAGGTTGATGAATTTCCCCGCCCCGATACGACAATGGAAGGGCTGGCCAAACTGCCCCCTGCGTTTATTAAAGACGGAACCGTAACGGCGGGCAACGCCTCCGGCCGCAACGACGGCGCAGCGTTTGTTCTGATGATGACGAAAGAAAAAGCCGAACAACTGGGTTACAAGCCGATGGCCAAGTGGATAGCAGGCGGTGATTATGGTGTCGATCCCAAGATCATGGGCATTGCTCCCGCTTACGCCGTGCCCCAGGCGCTCAAACGAGCCGGCATCAAGATGAGCCAGCTGGATGTTATGGAGTGTAATGAAGCTTTCGCCGTTCAGAACCTGGCTGTGGCCGCGGAACTGGAAAAACAGACCGGTGAAAAGATCGATTGGGAAAAATGGAATCCCAACGGCGGCGCTATTTCCATTGGTCATCCCAACGGCGCGTCCGGCTCCCGCATCTGCATCTTCACGATTAGAGAGCTGATCAAGAAGGGCGGCAAATACGGCTGCTTCAGCTCCTGTTGCGGCGGTGGGTTGGGTGTCGCGGCAATAATTGAAAATTTAATGGTTTGAACAATACACTGATCAAAGAAAAGAGGAAAAAATATGGCCGATAGATTTATCAGCGATCGAAATTTAAAGTTTTTGTTGTATGAACTCAACGATACGGAAGCCCTTTTAAAATACCCCCGTTACGCTGACCACAGCCGGGAAGTTTTCGACATGATCATGGAAACGGCTATGAGAATGGGCAAAGATCTCTTCAAACCCCTTTTTACCGAAATGGACCGTCAGGCGCCTGAATATGTGAAAGGCGAAGTCAAGGTGCATCCCAAAGTCCGTGACATTATGCGGGAATGCGGTGCGGGCGGCTGGATTGCGTCGACCTTTCCCTATGACGTCGGCGGTCAGCAGCTGCCGTTCATCATCGGCGTAATGCTGCCGACGGCGATTTTCGGCGCGGCCAACTACTCTGCCGCCGTCTATCACGGCCTGACACACGGCGC
>JAKLES010000022.1 GCA_022711575.1 Deltaproteobacteria bacterium
CATTCCTCCATCAGACCGGGGACGGTTTTGGCGGGTGTCAGAAAGATGGCCACATCCGGAACTTCCGGAAGATCGGCTACTTTTTGATAAATATGAACGCCGCCGACATCGCCTTCCTGCGAGCCAACGCCGTAGAGATTTCCCTGATAGCCGATTTGTTTGTTATTGAGTAAGACGATTTGCCCCAGATTCATTTTGGTGACGGAAGCGCCGAAGACAACAATACTGCGGGGGCTAAAGAATTTTTCCATAAACAGGTTGCTCCTTTTATCCGGCAGCACTGATTCTTTATCGCTTTTATTGAGCCTGCATGAGCGAAATCTTACCGCCTTTCCTTATCATCCTGAATGGGCAACGCCAGAGAGAATCACAGGAAAACGAGCATTAATTTTGGTTACCGGACGCCGGGCTTTATAAGATAACAGAGCAGACGTGTCAAGAGTGAAAAGTGGAAAAAGTGGAGAGTTAATGGTGAACAGTAAATGGTGGATGGTGGTTATGGGTAGCCATGGAAACGTAAACGGTCAACTGTGAATCATTGAACCTTGAAAGATTGCCCTTCAGTCTAAAGATTTGTTTGACTTCTTCAGTAAAGCCAATATAATTATTTTTAAAAGTTATTATTCTCATAGTTTATCGTAGTTTCACCGGATTTTTGAAGCCAGTAGATTCATATTAGCTCTCAACTTCAGATAAGGGGGCGGAATTATGAAGGACAGACCAAACAGTGATGACTATCATGCCCGGGAAATTCAGTCACTGCGCCGCCAGCTCAAAGAGCTCCGACAATCGGAAGTCAAGAGAAAACGCGCGGAAGATGAACTGAAAGAGAGCGAGCAGCGTCTGAGGAGCGTCATTGGCGGTTCGCCCATTCCCGCGTTTGTGATCGGAAAAGACCACCACATTTTATACTGGAATAAAGCGCTCGAGGAACTTACCAAAATCAAAGCCGAAAGCGTTATCGGGACTTCCCAGCAATGGCGGGCCTTTTACAGTAAAAAGCGGCCCTGCATGGCGGATCTTCTTGTCAGCCGTGAACAGGAAAAAATTTCCAGATGGTATGCCGGCAAGTATGTCAAGTCCAAACTACTGGATGAAGCCTATGAAGCCATCGATTATTTTCCTGAATTGGGCAATCAGGGTAAATGGCTGCGATTTACGGCGGCCATTGTTCGAAATGCGGCGGGAGAATTGATTGGCGCGATCGAAACGCTGGAAGACATTACACGGAGAAAAAAAGCGCAGGAGGCGTTGCTGAAGGCGCAAGAAGAGCTGGAAGAGCGCGTTCGGGCCAGAACGAAGGAACTGGCCCAGGCCAATGAGGCGCTGCTTAACGAACTCATGGAGCGCCACCGGACGCAAAAGGAACTCAAACAAACCACAGATCATCTTTCTCTGCTTCTCGAATCCCTGCCGATTGTCTCTTACACCCGCAAAGCCGACGGCGATGGCCGGATAACTTTTGTCAGCAATGCTATCGAGGAGATTACCGGCTATCCGGCGCAATGTTTTGTTGATGATGAAAACTTTTGGATGGAGCATATTCATCCGGACGATCAAGCCCGTATTTTCGCCGATCTCCATAGCGGGCAGGCCAAGGGGGCTCACCGTTCCAGTTACCGTTTTCGCGTGATGGATGACTCTTATCGTTGGTTTTCCGATTACTGGCGGATTGTTCAGCTTCCGATCGGTTCAACAAGTTACATTGTCGGCGCCTGGCAGGATGTCACTGAGGACAAGAGAATCCGTCAGGAAGGAGAGCTGCGTCTTCAGCAGATGATTCAAGCGCACAAGCTGACCGCTCTGGGTGAGGTGGTTGCCGGTGTGGCGCATGAGATCAATAACCCCGTCAGCTTTATCGCCTATAATGTCCCGATTCTGGAGGAAATCTGGAACACGGTGGAAACCATTCTTTCGCGCAGCAGCGCTCACCATCCCGCTTGGGAAAAAAGAGGGCTGTCTTATCAGGAAGTCTGCGGCAACATGCAGGGGATCATCCAGGCGTTTAAAATCGGGGCTAACCGCATCAGCCGGGTTATTACCAGCCTGAAGGAATTTTCGCGCTCTGATGAAACTACTGAGAAAAAATTGGTCGCTGTGCAAGATGTCATTGCAGGCGCTCTGGTGATTGTCGGCGCGCAGATTCGGAGAACCGTATCCAAAATCGATCAGGAAATTGCCGAAAAGATACCCTCCATTTCCGGACATTTTCAAAAAATTGAGCAGGTGATCGCCAATTTATTGATCAACGCCCACCAAGCAATTCCAGCGGGGCAAAAAGGCCTGATTCGAATCCGTTGCCGTTATATCGAACGATTAAAAGCGGTTGTTGTACACATTGAAGACAACGGGAAGGGGATTGAGCGCAAAATTATGGATCAAATCTTTGATCCCTTTTTTACAACTAAAAGGGAACTTGACGGGACAGGTTTAGGCCTTTCTATTTCCTATGGCCTGATTAAGGAGCACCACGGGCTTATCAGCGTTTTATCGCGTCCGGGCAAGGGCAGCTGTTTTTCCATTTATCTCCCGGTGGATGGTCAGACCGATATCAGTTTATATCCGGCTATTTTATGCGTGGATCACAATGTAAAATATCTGAAGGAACTCAAAGCTAATTTTGTGGATGCCGTGATCTGGCGTTCGGAAACCGAGGATAAACCTGAGGATATTCTTAATTTCCTCACGGAGAATCCGGAAGTGGATATGGTCGTATCGGAAATACGGCTGAAGGGATTTGACGGTTGGTATCTGCTGGAAAAAATCCGCGCGAAATTTCCACTCCTGCCGGTGATTCTTTATTCGGCCGATCGCAGGGCGCTCAAGCCACCGGCACAGATCAACGTGCTGCCCGATTACATGCTGCATAAGCCCTTCAGCATCGATCAACTTCAGAAGATTATCCATGAGTTGGGGAGACAGCATCTATGAAAATATTGATTGTCGATGACGAAGACATGTCTCTTTCCTCGGTGAAGAGAGTGCTCAAGTGGCGCGGCATCAGGAACGTTGAGGTCTGCGATAACGGCAGGGAGGCGATCAACAGGATTCGGCAGGAAAATTTTGACATTGTTCTCCTGGATCTGCTGATGCCCGATGTTGACGGTATGCAGGTGCTTGAATCAACCAAACCCTTTTGCCCGGGGACGGAATTTATTATTTTGACTGCCGTTGATGATATTCAGACAACCGTGCGGGCCATGCGCCAGGGTGCTTACGATTATCTGGTCAAACCCGTGGATAACGAATTGCTTTTTTTATCCATTGAAAGAGCCTATGAAAGAAAAGGGCTTCTAGCCGGCCTTTCCATCAATGCCGGTTGTGACGCGGAGGATATTCCGACAGCTTTTGCCGACACGATTACTCGGGATAAACAGGTGAAGGCCCTGATATCCTATGCTCAGGTAATGGCGCGCAGTGGAAATCCGATGATGATCACGGGAGAGTCGGGAACGGGAAAAGAACTGATGGCACGGGGCATTCACCGGGCCGGGCCCGCGCCCGCCGGTCCTTTTGTGGCGGTGAATGTGTCCGCCATCCCGGCAACAATGTTTGAAAGCCAGTTTTTCGGACATGCCAAGGGAGCGTTTACCGGCGCGGAAAGCGCTCATTCCGGATTTTTTGAACAGGCGGACGGCGGCACACTTTTTCTGGATGAAATCGGCGAACTGCCGATTGGCCTGCAATCCAAACTCTTGCGGGTTCTGGAAGAAAAGACCTTTACGCCGCTGGGCGCGAAAATTCCTGTGCGCGTGGACTTCCGGCTTGTTTCTGCGACCAATACCAATCTGGATGCAGCCTGTCAGGAAGGCAGATTCCGGATTGATCTGATGTACCGGCTAAAATCCGCTTATGTCTGTCTGCCGCCCTTGCGGCAAAGAAGAGGAGATATTGCGCTTTTGGCGGGTCACTTTCTGCAGAAGGCCTGTCTGCGTCATCAAAAAAATATTGAGGGATTCAGTGCCGAAGCCATGAATCTGCTGATGCAGAAAAATTATCCCGGAAATATCCGTGAACTGGCGCAGATGGTCGAAAATGCTGTTTTGCTGGCTGAGGGGTCGGTTATCTTGCCCATGCATCTGGACGGGAATGGGATGCCTGAGATTCGGCCGTCGCCGTCCAGCCGGACTCTCTGTACACTCAAGGAAAATGACACGGCCCATATGATGTTTGTTTTAAGTTCCACCGAGGGCAACCGTCGTGAGGCCGCCCGGATTCTGGGTATTACCCTGCGGCAGTTGCAAAGGAAACTGGCCGAGACGAAAGACTAATCCGGGAGAATCGAACTCTGGTTCTCCTCGTGGCACTTTTCTTCATCATCGCGCAGGACATTCTTGTGCCCTAAGAAAGGCCCAAGAAAGAAATTGACATACAGAAACAACTTACCTACAATTCCTTGCACTAAAGAAAGTTTACATCAAGTCTTGTCAGGCCATTACAGGGGCCCATGTAACGGAGTGGACTCCTGGGAAAAGTGGTAAATCTATTAATGAAGGAGGAGATTACAATGAAAAAGTCTTTTGTATCATTTTTGAAAGCAATTATTTCAGTAATTGTTGTCCTGGTATTTGTTGTCGCCGTTTCCGGCTGCCAGAAAGAGGAAGGTCCCATGGAAAAGGCGGGTAAGAAGGTTGACGAAGGCATTCAGGCCACTACAGATGCCGCGAAGAAAGCCGGAGAGAAGGTTGGGGAAGGGGTGGAAGCGACTAAAGATGTCGTGAAACAAGCTGGTGAAAAGGTAAGCGAAGGTGCGGAAAAAACGAAAGAGGCAGTGAAAGACGCCGCTGAGAAAGTTGAAGATAAAGTCAAGAAATAAATTTTTCGTTCAATGAAATAGAATGATTCGGGAGAGTGTTCCCCGAATCATTCTATTCCTTATTCATGCCCACGACAAGGATCAGCACCCCGCCCCGCATTTATTTTGATCAACGCATATGGATTGCCATGACTTTTCAAGAAACAGATTTGAATGATTTAAAAAAAGCAAAGGCTTTACTGGAAAACCCTGGTGTTGCGGTAAAAAATCACTAATCTGATCGGTATTCCAATGGAAAGGGGTTTTGATCTTTTGCCTGAAAATTGGCATAAGAAAATCGGTGAAGTAACCCGGACGGTTTTATCCAAGGCCATTCATGCAGCAGTTTTTACCATGAAAGATGTGCCGGGCGAAGAAGCAGCCAACGGCTTGCATAAAATAGCCGTAGCCATCACAGGCGGCCTTGGCGGTGGAGCTGCCCATATCAACAACTATCATGTTGCGATCCATAGCGGATATCGCAAGAAATGAGGGGGAAGCGATCAGCACTATTGAATCCAAGATAGCGTGTATGGAGGTGTTTGCTTTAGGTGGATTAAGCAAGAGTGATGATGCTTTTGAATCCGGATATTTTGCAATTCGCGCGGCTTTAGCAGGGTCTGTCAAAAAGGCCGCTGAATACATGGCGGAAAAAGGTTTGGCTGAAGAAGGCGCCCCCGCTCTCGTTAGGTTGATTATTCAAATTGCAAATCGATTCAGCATCCAGGCGTCGTAGCTTGATTAAAAAAATTGCTTTTTGACAGTTAATGTATTAACTTTAACACATGGGGTGCCGTTCAATTCGCGAAATGAGCGGCTGAGATTATACCCTTTGAACCTGACCCGGGTAATGCCGGCGTAGGGAGTGGCGATTCTTGAAATCCAATTGAAGCCATATCCTTTTCGGGTGAAAGGGTATGGCTTTTTATTTTAAGGGTTACACATGTATCAAAACATTGTCATTGTCAGCGGCGGGCGTCTGGGGAGTCTGGACTTTTTCCGAAAGAGAATGGCTCAAACGAATAACCGCATGTTGATCGGTTGTGACGGCGGCGCGCGCCATCTGGCAGATGTCGGGATGATGCCGGATGTGCTGTTGGGTGACATGGACTCTATTGAACCGTTGCAATTGGCGTCTTACGAACGTCTGGGTGTAAAGATCATTAAACATCCGGTCAACAAGGATTTTACTGATACATCCCTGGCGCTGGATTATGCGCTTTCTTTGCATCCGGACGCTGTTGAGATCTGGGGGGCGCAAGGCGGAAGAATGGACCATGCGCTGGCCAATCTTTTTTTGCTGATTAAGGGTGGAGAATCGGGAATTAAAATCTGTCTGATGGATGAATATTGCGAAGCTTTTGTGCCGAAAAACGAAGTCCTATTTACAAATGCCGCCGGTTGTCTGGTATCCTTGCTCGCGCTCAGTCCCAGAGTCGAGGGTCTTACCCTTCGAGGATTTCTCTATCCCCTCATCGACGGGACGCTGGTGATGTCTGAATCGCGGGGCGTCAGTAACATCATTTCCGACAATTCAGCCGGCATCTGTATCCGGTCGGGCAATCTGCTGGTGATCCGCTACTGGCAAAAGGATGTTTTTCCGGAGGCGATCTGAGTGAATAGGCTGTTCAAAGTCTTATGTGTTGGCGGCTCCGACTCCGGGGGCGGTGCAGGGATTCAGGCAGATCTGAAAGCCGTCAGTGCGTGCGGCTGTTATGCGCTAACGGTCATTACAGCGCTCACGGCTCAGAACACGCGAGGGGTTCAGGCTATTTATCCGTTGCCGCAGAAATTCATTGCTGCTCAACTGGATGCCGTATTGAGCGATATCGGTGCTGATGCGCTGAAAACGGGCATGATGTTGACGGCGGACACGGTCAATACCGTGGTCAGGAAGATTGTGCAATACCGGCTCAAAAATGTTGTTGTGGATCCGGTGATGATCGCCAAGGGAGGCCGGATGATGATGCAGGAGACGGCCAGACGGGTGCTGATCAAAAAGCTTCTGCCGCTTACCAGGGTTCTCACGCCGAATATCCCGGAAGCGGAATCTCTGACGCAGATGAAGATCCGGTCGATTGCCGCGATGAAGAAAGCCGCGGCTGTCATTGGGGATCTTGGCGCGGAAAATGTTGTGATTAAAGGAGGACATTTGCCCGGCAGAAGGAGTTTAGGCGGCATCGATATCCTCTTTGACGGGAAACGACATTACGAATTTTCGGCAGACTGGATTGAAACAAGAAACACGCATGGCACCGGCTGCACATACGCCTCAGCACTGGCTTGCGGTCTGGCCCAGGGCAAAAATATTTTGCAAGCCGTCGAACAGGTGAAAACGATGGTAACGCAGGCAATTGGAAATTCGCTGCCACTGGGAAAAGGTCATGGGCCGGTGAATATCCTGGGGAACTTGTAATTAAATATGTACGGCAGGCTGAGAGGTATGAATTGAACGTTTTTATCTCACGACAACCTGCGGTAAAGTGAAGCTCGCCCCGCAGCAGCGGGATTAAAAAGGTTGGAGGCAACAATGACACAGTTGGAAAAAGCACGTCAAGGGATCATTTCGGAAGAGATGAAATCCTGCGCATTAGAGGAAAACATTGAGGCGGAATTTATTCGGCAAGGCATGGTCGATGGAAACATCGTGATTTGCCGTAATGTGAACCATGCAGCCATTAAACCGCTTGCGATCGGCAAGGGCTTGCGTACCAAAGTCAATGCCAATATCGGAACGTCCAAAGACAACAATGATTTGAGTGTTGAGTTGGAAAAATTAAAAATCGCCGTAGCCGCCGGAGCCGATGCCGTGATGGATCTTTCCACGGGCGGTGATCTGGCGCAAATCCGCAAGGCAGTCATGAAGCAATCCACTGCGGCTATCGGAACGGTGCCGATTTATCAGGCAGCGGTGAAAGTTTTGGGCGAGAAAAAAGCAATCTCCGAAATGACGGCAGATGATATATTTGCCGTTATTGAAGAAAATGGTCGGGACGGCGTTGATTTTATTACGGTGCATTGTGGTGTCAATCGTATGAGTGTGGCCGCTGTGGAAACGCAGGGAAGAGTTTTGGGCATTGTCAGCCGTGGCGGTTCCATGACGGCCAATTGGATGCACTGCAACAATCGGGAAAATCCGCTCTATGAGGAATATGACAGGCTGCTGGAAATTGCACACCGTTACGACATGGTTTTAAGTTTAGGCGACGGTTTGCGTCCCGGCGCTATTGATGATGCGACCGATCAGGGACAGCTCTTAGAACTTATGATTCTGGGACAGTTGGCTGCTCGTGCCCGCGCCGTGGGGGTACAGGTCATGATTGAAGGGCCGGGGCATGTCCCGATTACCGAAGTGCAAACCAATATTGAACTTCAGAAAAAAATATGTCAGGGCGCTCCTTTTTATGTTCTGGGCCCGCTACCGACGGACATCGCGCCTGGTTATGATCATATAACCTCCGCGATTGGCGGTGCGATTGCCGGAGCCGCCGGAGCCGATTTTCTTTGTTATGTAACGCCAGCCGAACACTTGCGCCTGCCTACGTTGGCTGACGTCCGCGACGGCGTCATCGCCGCGCGGATTGCCGCCCACATTGCGGATATCGCCAAAGGCGTGAAGGGCGCAAGGGAACGGGACCGGAAAATGTCGCAATGCCGGAAGAACTTTGACTGGCAAGGTCAGGTCGATTTATCCATTGATCCGGAAAGAACCGTCGCCCTTCTGGAAAAAAGCAAAAGCGCCCGGGATGAAGGCTGCACAATGTGCGGTGAATTCTGTGCGATCAAACTGGGAAAGAGATAATCTGTTAAGGAAACCAATTGACTTGGACGTCGGAAAATAAAGATGAAAAACGTCGCACGGCGGAGGCGATCATCAGGCGCTTGAAGCAGGCGGGTTTTGAATCTTATTTTGTGGGCGGCTGCGTGCGGGATTTTGTTCGCGGCGTTATCCCCGGAGATTATGACATCGTTACATCCGCCTTACCCGATCAGGTCGAGGTTTTATTCGAACACACGGTTGCTGTTGGCGCGAAATTCGGCGTGATGGTGGTGATTCAGGACGGCCATTCCTATGAGGTGGCGACTTTTCGCAGCGACGATGCCTATGAAGACGGCAGACGTCCTACTCGCGTTCACTTTTCATCGGCTAAGGAAGATGTTTTAAGGCGTGATTTTACCATCAACGGTCTGTTGATGGATCCCGAAACCAATCAAATCATCGATTATATAGGCGGACTTGCGGATATTGACAGGAAAGTGATCCGGACGATCGGAGATCCTGGCGTTCGTTTTAATGAAGACTATTTAAGGATGCTGCGGGCGATTCGTTTCACCGCTAATCTGGGTTTTGCCATAGATCCGGCAACGCGCAATGCCATTCAAGTCCATGCTCTAAATATCAAGGGGATCAGCGCCGAAAGAATTGCCGAAGAGCTTAACAAGATGCTGACGCGCGGAGGCGCTCGACCCGGATTTGAATTAATGGTCGAAACAGGCATCTTGCAGCAGATCTTGCCGGAAGTGGACAGGATGCGGGGCGTTGGGCAACCGCCTCGATTTCATCCGGAAGGTGATGTCTGGCAACATACGATGATCATGCTGGATCTGTTAACAGGCGAAACCAGTTCTTCGATCGCCCCGTCGCTGGCCTGGGGAGCGCTTCTGCATGATGTCGGCAAACCTGTGTCGCGCACGGAGGATGAAGCCGGCGTTCATTTTTATGGACATGTGCAATTGGGAGAGACGATCGCCGAAGACATTCTCCAGCGGCTAAGGTTTTCACGCGCGCAGCGTGAAACGGTGATCAGTCTGATCCATCACCACATGGTTTTTATGAACGTGCAGAAAATGCGACCCGCCCGTTTGAAGCGCTTTTTACGGATGCCGAATTTTCATCTGCACCTGCAATTACATCGCCTGGATTGCCTGGCCAGTCATGGAATGTTGGACCATTATGATTTCTGCCGCCGTCAATTACAAAATTTGGAGCGGGAAGAGTTGCATCCACCGCGTCTTTTGACCGGTGATGATTTGCTGACGATGGGATTTGCTCCCGGGAAGCTTATCGGGGAAATATTGCGTGCTCTGGAAGAAGAACAGCTGGAGAACAGAGTCCATAGCCAGGAAGAAGCGTCGGCCTTTGTGCAAATCCGGTGGAAACCTTAATTTCGCTTCGGATGAGATGGGAAAATGAAGAAAATCTGTTTGAGTGTTGCCGTGCTTTTGATGGCTGGTTTGTTGATGCAAGCATGTACGAGCCGTAGTACGAAAGTTAAATCTGTTTTACCCCGGCCGCAAAAAAGGCAGTTGGCGATCATGGGGTACACGATTCAGGCGGGCGCGTTCGCGCAGGTGGAACATGCGGTGCGTTTAACGGTAAAACTCAAAGCCCAGGGGCTGGAGGCCACGTATTTCAAGGCATCCGATGGTCTGTTCAAAGTACGGTTCGGCAATTTCTCTTCAAAAGATGTAGCGCGGCTACGGGGGCAATCGCTGCAACAGACAGGGACGATCGAAGAATTTTATGTCGTGCTACCGGAAGATTCCGCGGCGGTGAAGCGCGTGCAATATGGCACGGATTATTTGAGAGAATCGCTGGTGAAGAGTGCGCGGGACTTTATCGGCGTGCCTTATCTGTGGGGCGGAACATCCGCCGAGATGGGATTTGATTGCAGCGGCTTAACGATGACGGTGTATCAGTTGAATGGTTTGGATCTGCCGCGGCATTCCCGAACCCAGTATGACGTTGGCGATACGATCGATCGCGGCGACTTGCAAAAAGGCGACTTGGTCTTCTTTGCAACAGGTGGATACGGGAAAGTATCGCATGTGGGTATTTATATCGGCGAAGGTCAGTTTATTCACGCGCCGTCTCGCGGCAAAAAAATCCGCATCGACTCTCTATCCAATGAATACTTCGCCAATTCTTATGTCGGAGCAAAAAATTATCTCTGATAGGGATGAACGTCTGAAAACGTTGCCAGTGTTGGATTTCGTGAGAATGGTAAAAATTATTTATCTGAAAAAACTTTTGTCACAAAATTTAATTTAATTATTCTTTGCCGATGTGTTTTCTGTCTCGCTGAAAATAAAAAAATAAAAAATGAAATATTTTTATAGTTTTTGTTGACTGAAGAGAAAAAATAAAGTAAAATTAAACCACATCAGAAAGATTACTAAATCTGAGACGAAAAAGTAAACTCAATAAAAGGAGGCTAAACCCAATGACAGCAACAGCGAAGAAGGTAGTAAAGAAGGCTGCAAAGCCCGCCGCAAAAAAAGCGACAGCGAAGAAAGTTGTGAAGAAGGCCGCGAAACCAGCCGCCAAGAAGGCCGTGAAGAAGGCTGTTAAGAAAACCGTTGCAAAAAAACCTGCGGCAAAGAAAGTTGTCAAAAAGGCAGCGGCCAAGAAGTAAAATCAATCAACAGTCATCATTTAAAGAGCAGGCCAACGTGTGTTGCCTGCTCTTTAAGTTTCAGTGCCATTCTATTTTCTCCCGCCAGGCATTTTACGCCGATCCGCTGAATTGATTCTGTGAAGCATAAAGCCTGTTTGAAAAAAAAAGAATTCAGTGCTATAAAAATTTAAAATGGATTCGCTCCAGAAGAATGACATTTTCTCCTGAAAACATAAACGGTGCATCTTTATTTTTCGCATAGAGGTGATTCATGACCAGAGACTTAATTCTGAGTATCGACAACGGCACACAATCCGTCCGCGCTCTTATTTTTGATTTAAAAGGCAACCTGCTATACAAAAAAAGAGTTCCGATGCAGCCTTATGTCTCACGTGAACCGGGTTGGGCGGAACAGGATGT
>JAKLES010000220.1 GCA_022711575.1 Deltaproteobacteria bacterium
GTCTCGGAGGGCGCGGACATTATCATGGTTAAGCCCGCGCTGCCTTATCTGGATATTATCTGCCGTGCCAAACAGGAATTTGATTTGCCGCTGGCTGCTTATAACGTGAGCGGCGAATATTCGATGATCAAAGCGGCCGCCCAACTGGGCTGGCTTGATGAAGAAAAAGCCGTGGTGGAAGCCCTGACGGCAATCAAACGTGCCGGCGCGGATATCATCATCACCTATTGGGCCAAACAACTGGCAGAGGTGTTGAAAAAATAGGTTTGCAGCAATTTAGGATGATTCACCTTATTGTTCCGGCCCGGTATGCGCCGGAGGGAATCTTACCGGACTAAGAATCTATAAAAGTTGGAAAATATGCAATCAGACCTTGAAGCAATCTCCCGCAGGAACCAGGTTCGTATGATCGCCTGGGAAGTTACTCGCAGCTGCAATCTCAACTGCAAACATTGCCGCGCCGCGTCACACCTTGGGCCATATCCGGGGGAGTTATCCACCGACGAATGTTTGAGGCTTATTGACGACATTGTGCGTGTGTCCAAACCGGTGATCATTTTAACCGGCGGCGAGCCACTGATGAGGCCCGATATTTTTGAAATCGCCTCTTACGGAACACAAAAAGGTCTGCGCATGGTCATGGCGACCAACGGCACGACGGTTGATGAAGTGATTGTCCAGAAAATGATCGAAAGCGGCATTCAGCGTGTCAGTATCAGCATTGATGGCCCCGATGCTGCAAGCCATGACGATTTTCGTGGCCAGCCCGGTGCATTTGAAGGTGCGATGCGGGGCATTGAAGCAATGAAGGCCATCGGGATGGAATTTCAAATCAACACAACCATCACGACTGCCAATTTGCATCAGATCAAAGAAATTCACGATACGGCGCTGAAAATCGGCGCGGCAGCGCATCATATCTTTTTGCTGGTGCCCACAGGCCGGGGCAAAGACCTGGCCCAACAGGCCATCACAGCCGCCGACTATGAAGAGACGCTTCACTGGTTTTACGAAGAAAGCCTGACGTGTAAAATTCAGCTCAAAGCCACCTGCGCACCGCATTACTTCCGGATCATGCACCAAAACAAACCCAAAGGAGAAAAGCCCATCAAAAAAGCCGGGGGGCACTTTCATGAGTCAACTCGTGGATGTTTAGGGGGGATTACTTTCTGTTTTATTTCCCATATCGGCCAGGTGCAGCCCTGTGGCTATCTGGAACTGGATTGCGGCAATGTGCAAAAACAGAGTTTTGGCAAGATCTGGGAAAATTCCGAGGTGTTTCGCAATCTGCGCGATTACAGCCAATACGGCGGCAAATGCGGCCGGTGTGAGTTTATCAAGGTGTGCGGCGGCTGCCGCGCGCGCGCGTACGAAACGACTGGTGACTATCTATCTGAAGAGCCCTTGTGCTTATATGAACCCAAAAATGGACGCAATTGATAAAAAAATATTAAATATTCTGCAGAAGGAATTTCCGCTCGAAGAGCGGCCTTTTCTGATTGTTGCCGAGCGATGCGGTATCCATGAAGACGAGGCGCTTGCCCGGATTCAGAAACTGAAGAATAAAGGTATCATCCGCCGTATTGGCGCAGTGTTTGACGGGAAAAAACTCGGCCGTGTAAGCACCCTGTGTGCCGCGCGTGTGCC
>JAKLES010000221.1 GCA_022711575.1 Deltaproteobacteria bacterium
GGGCATACGCGTCAACTTAAGATAATGCCTGCAAGATCAATTGGTTGAAATTGAACCGTGATCTTCTATCATAAGAACAGTATTTCATCAAAGCATCATCAATCCTTTTGAGGGCTTTGCATTGATTTTCCTTTATATAGAACAGTATTGCAATAATTTTCTCTGGATTTTTCATCAGATATCCAAGAAGTTTAAATAAGCTTATATGTCGATTGTGCTTTGAATGGATTCTTAGATAGGAAGGGTTGTAAATTTTATGCATACAAATGACTATCATAATGAATCTTGCCGTTAGTAATACTCTGAGTTGATTTTCGGAGACATTATGCAGCTTGGCAAATTGCATATGGCTTTTCCAGGTTTTGAAGATGATCTCGATTCTCCACCTCAGACCATAGATCAAAAGAATCTTCTGGAAGTCTGCCATTTCCTTGGGTATTGATGTTATAAAAATGGTCCATCCCATAAGTTCTAATACATCAGCAGAAGGACTATGCCTTTTGTATTCTAGTTTTGCTTTCCTTCTCCTCATATTTGCCACTTCATCACTAACAGGTATGGCAATAAGCCTTACTTTTATATGGCGATCATCATTTAGGTAAACCTCCATATCAACACTTCCTTTACTCTTGAGTAAATTGGCTAAGTCAATTTCCTGGCCTGTTATAGCATTAAATATTAATATTTTATGTTTATATCTGTAAACAAAATCAGCACCAGCGTCTTTATGACGATTCACTTCTGCAATTGTAAAATACCCTCTGTCTCTCAAAGTAAGATCATCCCTAATTAGCTCTAATTCAGGAGCAGAGACAATATCATTCTTGGTATAGGTATCTATTGAAAAGGAAATAAAGGTTCCTGATAGTAAATCATAAACTCCTTGAATGCGGGCGTTGCAAACCACTGTATGACCATTTGATACACCGGAAAACACCTTAAAAAGTTTCTGAGGAAGTTTTAAAATAGTACTATCCTGAACCAGTACCCTTTTGTAACTTCTGCTTTTCATTAAACCTAATTCTTCCTGAGATAACCTGGAGTTAATAATAAATGCGAGTACTGACTGGAAAAATTGAACACAGGCCGGATTAACTTTTTTACTGATTGCTTGCTTTGATGGATTTGTTTGGTAGACTGTTTCAAAGCGTGTAGCTAAGTCATTGTAGCTGGGAGAACCCTTTTGAGACTCTATGCACATTAAGGTCAGAAAATCAATGATATCTAATTTTCTGGCGGCTCGTTTAATAAGACCAGCTTCAAAAGCCAGCCTTGTCAGTTCTGTTCTTGAAATACCTTCAATATCAAGTAAATCAAATAAATTTGGGGTGGCGGTTTTTTTGCATGATAATGATAATTAAATTATTAATACTTTTGCAATAGTATATATACTATTATTAAAAAACAAATAAAATGGGATATAAAATTAAAATTCAGCGTGTTGAAAGAGGCTCTACAAAATCATTTTATGTAAACTTCCCAGCTGCAGTTGCAGAAGCTGGTCAAATCGAAAAAGGGGAAGAAATGGAATGGCTAATTCACGACAGGGATACATATGTATTGAGAAGAGTCAATAAAAGCCAAGCTGTGATCAGAAAGAAAAAACTATCTTAAGTTGACGCGTATGCCC
>JAKLES010000222.1 GCA_022711575.1 Deltaproteobacteria bacterium
CAAAAAAATATTAAAATTCTTCCCGTGGATAGTGAGCATAGCGCAATATTTCAATGCCTGGTCGGACAAAGACCTGAAAACTTAAGAAGGATTATTCTCACGGCATCAGGCGGCCCATTTTATAAGTTGTCTAAGGCTGATCTAAAAAAAGTGACATTGGCACAGGCGCTCAAGCATCCGCGCTGGGAAATGGGCCGAAAAATCACGATTGATTCTGCGTCCCTGATGAATAAAGGATTGGAAGTCATTGAGGCAAAATGGTTGTTTAATCTAGATATCACCCATATTGACATTTTAATTCATCCCCAAAGCATTGTGCACTCGATGGTTGAACTTCTTGACGGATCGGCATTAGCACAACTGGGTATTGCCGATATGAGGATACCAATTGCGTATGCGTTTGCCTATCCAGACCGTATGGCCAATGACCTGCCTCTATTGAATCTGGCTCAGACGGGCCCATTAGAATTTTACCGTCCAGATATGAACAAATTTCCCTGTCTTGAACTGGCCTATGAGGCGGGACGTTTAGGAGGAACGGCCCCTGTCGTATTAAACGCAGCTAATGAAGCTGCGGTTGCAGCGTTTATTGAAAATAAGATTTGCTTTAATGATCTACCGAAAGTAATAGAAAAAGTGTTGCATAAACATCATACTACAAATAATCCATCTCTGGAAAGTATTCTGGGCATCGATGGTGAAGCCAGAATGCAAGCCCAAAGCGTTATTAAAAAGTTAAAGAAAGGATAATTTAGTTTGGTCACCTTAATATCATTTATCGTTTTGTTGGGTATTCTGATTTTTGCTCATGAGCTGGGTCATTTTCTGGCTGCACGAATCGGCGGAGTAGGGGTGCTGAAGTTTTCCCTGGGATTCGGACCTAAGATTATCGGAAAAAAAATTGGGGAAACAGAGTATGTCCTTTCTTGGATTCCCCTGGGTGGATTTGTTAAACTATTGGGTGAATCCGGCACAGAAGAATTACCACCGGAAGATGAAAAAAGGTCGTTTTTTAAACAACCAACCTGGAAGCGCTTGCTTATCGTACTGGCGGGACCGGTTTTTAACTTTCTTCTGGCCATTGTCATCTTCTCTATTGTTTACATGTACGGACTCCCTAATCTCATTCCGGTCGTAGGAGAGATGTCGCCGGATTCCGCTGCCGCGTCGGCAGGCATTGTTACCGGTGACAAAATTTTAGCGATCAATAATAAAAAGATGACGTATTGGGATGAAATAAAACCAATAATAACAGAATCTAAGGGCAATGAAGTTCAAATCATTGTTCAACGTGGTAATGAAGGGAAGATTTTTACAGTAAAACCGAAATTATCCAAGGCAAAGAATATTTTCGGTGAAGAAGAATCGACCTACCTGATTGGGATAACACCTGCAGGCAAGACGGTCATCGAAAAAAAGAATCTCCTGATGGCTATGGTTTCCTCATTCAGCAAGACGTGGGAAATAAGCAAACTGACCGTTGTTTCTGTTGTAAAAATGATTGAAGGGGTGGTTTCGCCTCGGACTCTGGGTGGCCCCATTTTCATTGCTCAGGTGGCGGGAGCTCAGGTCAAAGAGGGTATTGTCCCGTTTATTCTTTTTATGGCCAT
>JAKLES010000223.1 GCA_022711575.1 Deltaproteobacteria bacterium
CCTTGTGCGACGATATTTGAAAGGTCTTCCTGTTTCAGGCCTTTGGCCTCGATCAGAAAGCGTAGGGCATCCTTCGGCTCAGACGCTTCGATGGTGAAGTGTTCGCGCTCGTAGTTGGAAACCAGATCGCCGACAAGCTCCAGAAGACCAGCCAGCTTGTGCTCCTCATTGTCGCCAACCACATCGAGCAGGTCATTCATGAGAGCAACCATGCGGTCATAGCCTGCTTCGTCATGGATCGGACGAATGTGAGCCATTGCATCGAGCTTGGCCCAGGAAGTCTGGATTGCGCGGATGTCAAAACGGCTTTGTGCAGCATGCATGATTACACCTTTCCTTTTCTATATAGCTTGTTCCAGTTGTCGTATTCCCTATGTGTCATGACTTCACGGACATAGACCTTCTTGAACTTGTACTGCACGACAACAATCACTCGATAGTTGTTACCGCCCACATCAAACACCGTGTAGGGAGGGACATAGTCGGCCGAGTTGAATGTGTTCTTCAGTTCGTTGAAGTCCTTTGCAGTGGACTTCTCCAGAACTGAATGCCAGTCCTTCAACACTTGCTCGGCCTCTGGGTGCTTCTCCCAGAACTCCCGCAGCATTTTCAGCGAAATGATGTGCATGCCCATGATTATATCAATTTGATATAAATCTGCTGATCTTTTTTGTGGTGGTCATCATCGGTTCAGGTGAAGATTGGGCAATGCGCTCCGGTTTTTCTGTGGGTTGGCATTATCTGCATGCCACAGCGATGGTCCAACTGAACTGGCGCTCGGTTGGTTAGCCTAACCAAGCTTTTTATGGCTTACCTTCGGTTCCAGCGAGCGTAGATCTCCTTGCGTTCCGTTTCAGAAAGAATGCCAGTAAAAGGTGTTGAAGACCGTAACCTGGCGCTTTCCTGGTCTTCGCCAGTCAGGGCGCGCAGAATACGGTCGTTTCCCGAAGAGAGGATGTCTTCCCACTCAGCGTAGGCGGGTGTTTCCCCGCGCAGGCTTTTCCAGCGGGAAATGTTTGAGCGGGCACGTTCTACCAGAGATGGATTCGCCTCCAGCTTTTTGGCGATCAGACGATGCATTTCAAGGCTGCGCCAGTCGTTTGGCTGGTATTTGTTGTCGACCTGTTCCATGTATGTCACTCCAAGAACCAGAGTCGTACGGTAAGCGATCAGCAGCATAAATCAAGAGGGGGTCGAGGTAACGTATGTGGGGACTTCCCGTTGTCAGCCGTCAACCACAAGCAACCAACTGACGCCTGATTTCAACGAATAACTACATTTGCTGATGTTATCTCGGTATCATCGACATCGTTGATCGCCGAATCGTTGTTTCGTTTTTTCCCATGTAACTCTCCTGACTTTTGCCGGAAAATATGACACGGTTGTTGAAAAAGTGTGGGGAAAAGTGCGGGAAAATCCTCGCGAATTTTTCCAAGTTATTGATTATTAATTGTTTGTGGTGCGTAAAATCGGCGAGATTTTAGATTTAGGTTCTGGCGCCGAAAGGTGTGGGGGTTCGAGTCCCTTCCTGGGCACCACTAATTCGTTATAAATCATGTTGCTATATATTATAGTTAATCTGATTTATAACATTACTTGCCGAGAATCT
>JAKLES010000224.1 GCA_022711575.1 Deltaproteobacteria bacterium
GGCGACTGCCTGCAATTAGGGATCGGTGGAATGCCCAACATTCTTGGTAAGATGATCAGTGAGACTGATCTTAAAAACCTGGGAGGATGGACCGAGATGCTGGTCGATGCTTACCGGGACATGTACGAATCCGGTAGAATGACCGGCAAGTATAAGAAATTTGACACGGGTAAAATAAACTACACCTTCGCACTGGGCAACAAAAAACTTTATGACTGGATGGACCATAATCCCGCAATCGCATCCTGCAGCGTAGGGTATGTGAATCACCCCACCCAACTCTGCCAGATTGATAACCTGGTCTCCATCAACCAGGCTTTGCAGGTAGATCTTTACGGCCAGGTTAATGCTGAGAGCTCCGGATTCAAGCAGGTCTCCGGCAATGGCGGCATGTCAGACTTTGTGCTCGGCGCCTTCTGGTCCAAAGGCGGACGCAGCTTCATTTGTTTGCCGTCAACCCATGCCAACAAAGATGGCTCCGTCATATCCAGAATCGTCCCGAATTTTGATATCGGTTCCATTACCACCATAACCCGCCAGATGGTTAACTATGTGGTAACCGAGTATGGCTGCATATCCTTGAAGACCTGTCCAACCTGGTATCGCGCGGAAAAACTGATATCCATTGCACATCCCGATTTCAGGGATGATCTGATCAAGGCAGCCGAGGAAAGAAAAATCTGGAGACACAGCAACAAAAAATAGTCTGGCATTTCAGAAGAAGCTCTTACGATTTTCCGAAACCACCGGCCCAGCCGGTGGTTTTTTTGACGGAAACAGCGGTCATGCAAAGGCCAATAACGCATCATCAGAAAAGCCCTGACCTTTCTGGTAAAAGGCGCAGGGCTTCACTGGAACCGATATTCCGAATTCTACAAACAGCTAGAATTTCACCTGAGGCGTTGCTTTGGCGTCTTTCGGCGCTTCAAAGAAAGCTGCTTCTTTAAAACCAAACATGCCGGCAACCAAGTTTGCCGGGAAAGTTCGAATGGCCTGGTTATATATTTTGACCGCATCATTGTATCTCATTCTTTCCACGGCAATCCGATTTTCTGTTCCGGCCAGTTCATCCTGCAGTTTCAGGAAATTCTGATTTGATTTCAAATCAGGATACCGTTCAATCACCACCATCAACCGGCTGAGCGCGCCGGATAATTCATTATTGGCCGCGATCTTATCGGGAACTGTTCCAGCCCCGCCAACTTTAGAGCGGGCATTGGTCACTTCCACCAAAACATCTTTTTCCTGCTTGGCGTAACCCTTAACCGTTTCCACCAGGTTGGGTATCAAGTCGTAGCGTCGCTGCAACTGATTTTCCACTTGCGACCAAGCCGCCTTAATGCCGACATCCATTTGCACGAAGCGATTATAGTTACCCGCAAACAATGAATATAAAGCAATAGCCAGAACCGCAATAACTGCTACCACAATGATAATTTTCTTCCCTGTTGTCATTTTTCCCTCCTTCATTATGTTAAAGTATTATAAACTATCAATGATGTGACATGCTTTCTCTGCTTCCTGCAAATACTTTTTAAACACGTCGATCACTTCTTTGCCGGACAGTTTATCCGTGCCCGCTTTGATTTCAAAACA
>JAKLES010000225.1 GCA_022711575.1 Deltaproteobacteria bacterium
CTCTAACCTGGATATTAACACGTATTAGTTTATAAGTTTTGATGAAAATGCTTGACAGCAGTGAATTTTAGTTGTTACTTTGTAATACGTAAACACGTATCATATGAAAACAAGTAAACATCCTCAATGGGCATTGGATCAAAAAAAACCTGGAACGGAACTCAGGTTGATCAGGGGTAAGTATTACCTCTATAAGTACAAGACTATTTATGACAAGGTCAAAAAGGGGCCTAAAAAGGTTACAGGAAAAATACTTGGCCGTGTGACAGAGGATGGTTTTATTCCTTCGGGGAAGCGGAAACTTGAAAGTGCGCTTGAAATGAAATTACAGCAGAAGCCTCAAATCAAGGAATTTGGTGTTTCATGTTTGGTTACCAGTAAGTTTGATAAATACATCAAAGCCCTTCAAAAGAACTTCCCGGATCATTGGAAGCACATACTTCAAATTGCCTATTGCAGGTTTATATACCGATGCCCATTAAAAAGCATTCCATTCAGATTGAAACAGAGTTATCTCCCTGAATTTTTGAAAGCCCGTTGTTTTAATGAAAAGACTTCATCTCAGGTGTTAAACCAGATCGGGGCAATGACCGATGAGAAGCTGGCCTATATGAAAGACTTTATCCTTAAGGATGAGTATCTGTTAATGGATGCCACCAATGTCTTTTCCAATTCTAACCTGATTACCCTTTCCAGGAAAGGCTATAGCAACAATTTAACCTTTGACCCTCATTTTAACCTGATGTACCTTTATTCAGCCAAAACGAACATGCCGGTCTATTACCGTCTGTTACACGGCAATATCAGAGAGGTTAAGGCTTTTAAAAACTGCTTGCTGGAAGCAGGTCTAAGCGATGCTGTCATTATTGCAGACAAGGGATTTTTCTCACAAAAGAACATTGATCTGCTTCTGGCTGAAAACCTTAAGTTTATCCTCCCTCTGAAAAGGAACAACCCAATACTGGATTATTCCTTATTGGGGGATAACACTTTTAAAAAGGAGAACCAGTACTTTGAACACGAAAAGCGCATCATCTGGTACCAGGAGTTTACCTGGAATAAGCTATACCTAGATATCTACCTGGATGAATCATTAAAACTTAACGAGGAGAAGGACTATCTCAGGCGAATAGACACACATCCAGAAAATTATACCCTGACCGAATACCACACTAAAAGAAATACTTTCGGAACCATCGCTCTGTTGACCAATTTAAAACGTAAGGATGCCATTGATATTTACCAGTCTTATAAATCAAGAATGACCATTGAGGTTCTGTTTGACGGAATGAAGAATGTATTGGAGGCAGATCACACCTACATGCAAGATGAACAAACCCTTCAGGGATGGATGTTCGTTAACCATATAACCCTCCAATGGTACCAACATCTTTATACCGAACTAAAATCAAAGGGATTACTAAAAAAGTATTCTGTAAATGACTTTATCCAGCTCCTTACTGACGTGAGAAAGATCCGAATTAATGATTCATGGTATATGAATGAAATTACCGAGTATTCGCGAAAAATCATTGAAAAACTTGGGATAACCTACGAATAATATAATACGTGTAGCTTGTCCAGGTTAGAG
>JAKLES010000226.1 GCA_022711575.1 Deltaproteobacteria bacterium
GGCGGGAAAGTTGTCCCCCTGAAGATTGAGGACATTGAAAGCGGCAATATGTCCCGTGGTCACCGCTTCATGAGCCCCGCTCCTTTTGGCGTATCCGACTTTAAAGATTATCTGTCCAAGACCAGAGAAAATTTTATCATCGCCGACCCCGCCGAAAGAAAGAAACTCATTCTGGCGGAAGCGCAGAAGGCGGCATCTGAAGTCGGGGGGGAACTATTCTATACGGAAGACCTGCTGGAAACCATCACGTTTATCGTGGAATATCCTGTGATTGTGCGTGGAAGCTTTGCTGAAGATTATTTGAAAATTCCCAAGGACGTTCTGACGACCACGATGATTTCGCATCAGAAATATTTCCCCGTCGTCAATGATCAGGGAAAACTTTTGCCCTATTTCATAGCCGTCAGCAACACCCTTCCCCGCGACATTGCTGTGGTCGCCAGTGGAAATGAAAGAGTGTTGCGGGCGCGCCTGGCCGATGCTTCGTTTTTCTTTGAGGAAGACAAGAAAATTCCCCTGGAGAATCGAGTCGAATCACTTAAAAAAGTGGTCTTCCACACGCTTTTGGGAACATCCCATAAAAAAGTCGCGCGTTTCCGCAAACTGGCCGTGAAGATTGCCGCTAAAGTAAAGCCGTCCGTCAAGAAAAACGTTGACCGCGCCTCGCTTCTGGCCAAGGCCGATCTGGAATCGCTTATGGTCGGCGAATTTTCAGAACTCCAGGGCATTATGGGGCGCGAATACGCGCTTTTAGCAGGCGAAAAACCGGAGGTCGCCCATGCCATCTATGAACATTATTTACCGATTGTCGCCGGTGGCGATCTGCCGCAAACGGATGAAGGCGCCATTGTCGGCATTGCCGATAAAATAGACACCATCGTCGGCTTTTTCGCGGTGGGAATGCCGCCATCAGGCACGGCCGATCCCTATGCATTACGCCGTCAGGCGCTGGGCGTCATCAATATTATTTTGGCCCGGCGTTATCCGTTGAGTCTGGATTTTCTGATTGACGAGAGTCTAACGTCGCTGAAAGACGTTTTGAAAAAACCGGCCGGGGACATTAAAAAAGATGTCCTGGACTTTTTTAAGGGCCGCCTGCAAAATCAACTGATCGCCCAGGGTTATGCATACGATACCGTGGACGCCGTTCTATCCACGGACATTGGCGATCTTGTCCCGGTTATCGAGAAAATTCAGGCCCTGCAGGCTTTCCGGCAAAATCCGGAATTTGAACCCATCTCGGTCGCTTTCAAGCGGGTTGATAATATTTTAAAAGATTTTCACGAAGCTCAAGTTGATGTCAACCTGCTTTCTCATGATGCGGAAATTAAATTGTTTTCAGCATTGGAAAATATTAAATTACGTGTGGAAAAAGGCATTGCTGAGAAAGATTTCAATACCGCGTTGAACAAGCTTGCCGCCTTGCGTCCCCCCGTGGATAATTTTTTTGATCATGTTATGGTCATGGATAAAGATGAGAAAATCCGTATCAACCGTTTAGCCCTCTTATCTGAAATATCAGCGCTGTTCCACAAAATCGCCGATTTTTCAAAAATTGTGACCGCCGGCTGACAAACGGACATCCCGGC
>JAKLES010000227.1 GCA_022711575.1 Deltaproteobacteria bacterium
CCAGGGAAAGGAGGATAAACATGGAAGGCTGGAAAGAGGATGAAATCAGAAACAAGAATCTCATGGCGCCATGTGGCCTTTACTGTGGCGCTTGCGGTGTGTATATCGCCACGCGCGACAATAACCAGAAATTCAAGACCGTCATGGGCAACCTATACGGTACCAAGCCTGAAGAAACTGAGTGCCTGGGGTGCATGCAACCAGACCCGCCCCAAAGTATCTATGGCTATTGCCGTGCGTGTGGAATTCGCAATTGTGTTCAGTCCAAGGGTTTCTATTCCTGTCACCAGTGCACGGACTGGCCTTGTGACCAGATAAAAAACTTTGGCTTAGCCACAGGCAGAAGGGTAATGCTGCAGACCATTCCCCTCTGGCGTACCAAGGTTGCCGAACTCGGCGACGAAGAGGGCAGCGTGGCCTGGGCACGTGCCGTATGCGAAAGATACCATTGCCCTGACTGCGGCAAACCGCTTTTCCGCGGCGCCAAGCGTTGCCGGTCTTGTGGTAAAGATATCTCCGCCGAACTAGACGGCACGCTCTGATATTTTTTCTGATCGGTGTAAGCCTGGATATGAAAGATATGCAGTCTGGTTTCTTCGCAGTTATAACTGAGCAGTTTTGCCAGAACGGTTTTTAAGCCAAAGTCTGATTTTAAGGAGAAAGATCATGAAAAAGATTTTAAAGAAAACTAATTTTCTAGTCATCGCAGTTTTTTCGCTAGCAATTATCACAATGCTTTCCTGTACTCCTTATTTATTCAATAAATACATTGAAGGCCAGCGCAAAGCTGCCAACCTAACGATTAAGTCCGTTGACATTCCTGGTTTTAAGATTGCTTACGCGGAGGGAGGTACTGGCGATACCATCATAATGGTTCACGGCTCTGGTGGGAATAAAGATAACTGGTTATATCTGGCGAAATACTTTACGCCCGATTATCGGGTAATCATTCCTGACCTACCTGGTCACGGTGACAGTTCCAAACCTCAAAACGCGAATTACAACCACATGTCACAGGTGGAGAGATTAAACTTGTTCGTAAAAGAATTGAAACTGACGAAGTTTCATTTAGTCGGGAATTCCATGGGTGGCAATATCGCCGGTAATTATGCAGCGGATTATCCCGACATGGTTAAGACGCTCGCGCTATTCGATGCCTCCGGTGTCAATGCGCCAGTAAAAAGTGAATTAATCCTGCTTTTGGAAAAAGGCATAAATCCTGAGCTTGTTAAAGATGTCAATGAATATGATAAATTCTTGGAATTTGTTTTTGTGAAACCCCCTAAACTGCCTTCTTTTATGAAACAATATTTAGCGGAACAAGCGGTGGCGGCCGAGCCTCTTGACAAAAAAATATATAATGACATGTGGAGTGATATGTACATGCTGGAAAGCAAATTAAATAAAATTAATGCTCCCACTTTAATTGTATGGGGAGATTCGGACAAACTTGTTCATATTTCCTCTGTTCCGATTTTTGAGAAAAATATCAAGAATTCTAAATCGGTGATTATTAAAGAATGTGGTCATGCCCCCATGCTGGAAAAACCGGCAGAAACAGCTGCTGCCTATCAGGATTTTTTGAAGGG
>JAKLES010000228.1 GCA_022711575.1 Deltaproteobacteria bacterium
CCACCCATTTGCAGAGCACAGCCGTAATGCTGGAACAGATACAGAAAATCATAGCCCTGCAGCAGCATGTAGTTGAACTCGATAAAATTCAAACCTTTCTCCAGACGAATTTTGTAGCTTTCCGCGGCCAGCATTTTGTTGACGCTGAAATGCCGTCCGATATCGCGCAGAAATTCAATGTAGTTGATTTTCGTCAGCCAGTCGATGTTATTGAGAAGCAATGCTTTGCCGTCTGTAAAGTTGATATACTGTGCAAGCTGCCTACCGAGGCACTGCGCATTGTAATCAATTTGCTCGCGGGTAAGAACCTGGCGCATTTCCGTCTTGCCGCTGGGATCTCCGATCAGCCCCGTGCCGCCGCCAACGAGGGCAATGGGACGATTGCCAGTTTGCTGCATATGTGCCAGCGCCATGATGGGCACCAGGCTTCCGATATGCAAACTGGTGGCGGTGGGATCAAAGCCGATGTAACAGGTCACGGGACCCTTGGCAAAAAGCTCGGTAATCAAGGCCTCGTCGGTGATCTGCTCGACAAAACCTCTTTCCTTTAAAATCTCATACGCGCTTTTCATCCCCCGTTGCCTCCGTTTATTCTTTTAATTTTACACTAATCCTCTCAATAGCATTGGCCCGACCGCTCTGCGTATCGATGTCCATAAGAACTCCCTGTAAGCGGATATCACCTTTGGCTACATCGAATTTATTGGGTACCTGTGTTAAAAATTTTTCGATAATGGTGTCTTTTTTGATGCCGATGACTGAATCAAACGGTCCGGTCATCCCGACATCGCTGATATACGCCGTGCCGCCAGACAGAACTTCGTCATCTGCCGTCTGCACGTGCGTATGCGTGCCCAATACTGCGGAAACCTCGCCGTCGAGATACCAGCCTAATGCTTTCTTTTCGGACGTCGCTTCCGCGTGCATATCAACGATGATGACATTGGCCTTTGCTTTAAGCCGGACGATTTCTTTTTTTGCCGTGACAAACGGGCAGTCAATCGGTTGCATGAAGATGCGCCCGGCCAGATTCAGCACACCGACGTAGTCGCCCGCTGCGGTCGGCATCAATACCGACCCTTTTCCCGGCACAATACCCGGATAATTGGCAGGACGCAGGAGTGTTTCGTAATCCTCGATAAATCCCAAAACTTCTTTTTTATCCCAGATGTGATTGCCGGACGTCAGGATGTCAATGTGTGCATCATAAAGCTCTTCAACGACATCCCGGGTAATACCGAAACCCGCAGCGGCATTTTCACAGTTGGCAATCACCAGATCAATTTCACGGTTGCCAATGAGAGACGGTAAAATTTCCTGGACGGCTCTGCGCCCGGGCTTGCCCACAATATCGCCAATAAAAAGAATTTTCATTTATACTCTATGCTTGCACACCTTTATTTAGCAAAATTCGATACGCGGGTTTCCCGAATGACTGTCACCTTGATCTGTCCCGGATACGTCAATTCATTTTCGATTTTCTTGATGATATCGTTGCAAAGCATCACGGCATCATTATCGGAAATCTTTTCGTTTTCAACCATAATTCGGATTTCGCGACCTGCCTGAATTGCAAAGCACTTAT
>JAKLES010000229.1 GCA_022711575.1 Deltaproteobacteria bacterium
ATGCTGGATTGCGCCCGGAACGACACTCGGGCCGGCTAGGGTGATGTGGATCAGGGGCATGATTTTCTCCGGTTGAAGTGACGGATGCATCATTTCATCGGGTGCCTATCAGCACAATCCGCCTATTCAACAACAATTTGTTTCGTTGCGGAAACAATGCATCGACGCGCTTGTTCGAACGCGGCCTCGGCCAAGGTGTTTCCCGACGGCCCCAAAACGCTCGTTCTCGTCAGGGCCGGCGAGGATTTTCTGGCGCACTCGTAGTTGGCAAAGGTAGCCGGCTCTCGCCGGCCACAAGTGCCGGTCACCTGACAACCCTGATAGCGGACATTGAGTAGCCAGGGAATCCCTTGAGCATAACTCGGATTGGATGCACACTTGTTCGCCCGTATCCGTTTTCGCCAGTAATTTGAAAAATATAATGTGCGAAAAGGGTGGGTGGGCAATAGATGTGGAGTTTTTGTCGCCACGCGTTAATCAAAGTTTGGAATAGAACCAAGATGAAAAGAACTACAAAGCTCTCCTGGGATGATGAACACCTAGAAGCCATAACAAAAATGGAGGAATTAGCGCTTGGAAAAAAATGGCGATTTGGCATTTATCAGGTAATTCGAGATAAAGAACTCCCTCAGACAAAATTCAAGGACAATAATCTGACGGAATTTTTAATACCGGACGAATTTGTTTCTCTAAAGCTTTTCTTCGATAATTTTCGAAACTATGCAATATGTGCAGCGTTCATAGCCCTCGGCAGCATACTCTGGCTTAAGTCCGAGATTCTGTTTCCGAAAGAATTTCCGTCTTTCCTTGCCACCACATGCGCCTGTGTAATCTGGTTGATGGCGGGCCTTTTGCTCATCCTCAACTTCTTGCAGACGTGGATACTTCTAAGAGAAACACATGATTCAATTAGAGCGATTCAAATTTCTCAAGTAGTAATATATCGCCCCGCTTCGTTCATTATCAGATTCTTGGCGCTGCTCCACGCAATTTTGGTTTGGCTGTTAGACATTGGTGTCAATCTTTTGGTATTTCTGTTTCAATTGAGCGTAATGCTCATCATGTTCGGATTTGTGTATTACGCAGTGGTATCAACACCAGGGGTGAGGTAATTAGCTCGTCGGCTCCATGCGATTGGATCGCAATCGAGAACTGGAAATGCATAAGGCAGGCCTATAAATTCAGAATTTCCTGAACTCCCGCTTTCGCCAATTTAGCCTGACAGATTTGGGTTGGTTCCCGTTATCCACCCCGACCCCAAAGTTTAATAAAGCCGCAATAACGAAGGCGCATACCCATACAATCCGATAACTCCCTAACGGTTTGTTCCCCAATGGAAACAATCAACCCGCTCGACCACCTGTCCGACCTTGCCATCTTTGTCCGCGTCGTCGATACGCGGGGCTTTTCGGCGGCGGCGCGGGCGATGGGGTTGACCAAGTCGGCGGTCAGCAAGCGCATCAATCGGCTGGAAAAACAGCTTGGCCTGCGCCTGTTGCAGCGCACGACGCGCGCCATGTCGCTGACCGAGGCCGGGCGCGTGCTGTATGAGCGGGCGGCGCAGGGGGT
>JAKLES010000023.1 GCA_022711575.1 Deltaproteobacteria bacterium
AAAACGAATCTCCTGGCGACTGCACGCCCTTGTCTTGATCCAACTTCTGGAGATCTCGTCGGCATGATCATCCTTCTGGTTCTCCCGGACCTCGACACCCATGGCTGCGGCCTGGTTGATGGCCGTGCGGATCACCTGTTTCTTGCCGCCCTTGAGATTCCAATTTTGCAGATCTATCCGGATTTCCGAACCAAACTGAGTCCCGTAATACCTGTATTTCCGGTGCAGAATGTCAACAACCGGCTTGCTCACCTGCATGAACTGGCCGGATGGATGACGTTTCAGAAACTTGTCGATGATGAGCTCGAAGTGAATCGGATCGCAGACCGGGTCGGCCAGTGCTATCTTGACTCCCCACTTCTTCATAAAGGCAATGTAACCGATGCCGGGTAGGTCGAAATACTCCATCCCGGGCTGCATGGTCGAGAAGGACTGAGAATGAGAGCCGTATTCCTTCAGATAGCCAATCCGCTCCGCATGGGAAAAATCCCTTCGTTCAGCCATCACACCCGAATGCAACAATAGTACCTTCTCCAATGTACTCACCTTGAAAGAAATCTATGACACAAACGATCAACCGGCCTACCGTCAGGCAGGCTTCTGACCAAGGACAGACCAGTAGCAATTAATGATGCCCAACCTGTAATGTTTTTTCTCCTGGATCACCAAACCGAGTTGTTCCATATGTTCCGGATAGTTATAGATGTTATGAACGGCGTTCCTGGCGGTGAGCCAGAAAAAAAGGACGGCACCGTACCAGTAAAGAACCTTGAAACCCCGGGAGACGATGTTGCCTGAAGGATAGGAGAAGTCCCCTACGACAATCTTTGCCCCCGGCTTTCCCAGTTTGACAAGCTGCTCCAGGACCCTGACCATCGTTTCCCGATCAAAGACGTTGAGAAAGAAATTTGCAACCACCATGTCGTACTTTTGAAACTCATTGAATTCCAGGATGTCCGAATGAACCTGGCGGATCTTTAACTTTGCGCTGCTCTGCTTCAGGTTTTGCCGGAATTGTTTAAGCATCGTCTCCGAAAGGTCAACAACCGTCACGTTGGCGCCGATTTCAGCCGCACGCACGGCGTCCAATCCATGCCCCACACCGGCAAACAGGATTCGATCACCCTTCCTGATATTGTCCGTGTTAATCATGGCAACTTTGCAGTGATGAATGGAGCGGCCACTGTAGAGATTACTCAGCAAATCGTAAGCGGGACCTACAAACCGGTATTTGTCCTTGGTCTTTCCCTTTTTATTTTCAGAAACTTTGCCTTTTGTTGCATTCTTCATTCAAGTCACCATTCCGGGCCCTCGATCCTTCGATCCAGGGATTTTACAAGCGATAGTTTGAGTGGAATCACAGAAAATATCATTCATTCATGATGCGGCAGCACATGAACCTAAAGCTTGCACCCCGGCATCTTCAATGCTGAATTCCCTGTAAAAAATATAGTCCTCTACCCAAAAAGCAAATACCTTAGGAAGAGCGGCTTGTAAATACCTCTTTCAGGGTATTTATTCGCTCTGCACATCTGAAAGTCACAGCCAATCCTCACCTACAGCATAACGGATATAGACAAGTATTTGATAAAAATACCTTGAATAGTGTTTTATTAGGAACGTCGTCTTAGCCAAGTGTCACTTCAATGCTACTGGCTATCCAATTTGTTTTTATTCCGTAATCATCTTCTCGTACGACCAGGTCATGGTGGATGTTTTGTAATAAAGCGTTTTTTCTTAATCAAGGGTTCGACGGTAAAATTTTACGGCAACGGCCATGACAACAACCGTGAATAAAATGATCGGCCAGATACTCGGCCAGAGATCCCAACCGGTATTGCCTTTGAGGATGATACCTCTGATCAGCCGATTGAAGTGAGTCAACGGCAAGACATTGCCAATATACTGCGCCCATGTCGGCATCCCCATAAAAGGAAACATAAAACCTGAAAGCAGTAAGTTGGGCAGGAAATAGAACATGGACATCTGCATGGCCTGCATCTGGCTTTTCGCCAGTGAGGATAACGTAATGCCCACGACAAGGTTGGCGTTAACGAACAACAACGCCGCCAGATACATCATCGAAAGACTTCCCACAAAAGGAACACTAAAGATAAAACGCGCGGCCAGCAGGATAATCGTGATTTGGATGAAGCCGATGGCGATATAAGGGACTATTTTGCCGGTCATGACTTCAATGGGCTTTACGGGCATGGCCAGTAGATTTTCCATCGTTCCCCGCTCGCGCTCCCGTGTAATAGCCAGACCGGTCATCAAGACCATCGTCATGGTGAGAATGACGCCCATGAGGCCGGGAATGATATTGTACTGCGTAAGCCCTTCCGGGTTGTAAAGACGATGAACATGAACTTTAAAAGGGGGAGCAGCATCCGCAAGAGATGCCAGGGAACCTGTCAGATCTTTTAACGATACTTGCCGGGCAAGTTGAGACGCGGATGCAATGGCCAGGCCGGTGGCCATGGGGTCGGTGGCATCGGCCTCAATGAGAATGGCCGGGCGTTCTCCGCGAATCAATTGCCTGGTGAAACCGGCCGGAATGTTGATGACGAATAAAACATTGCCCCGGGCGAGCGCTTTGTCCGCCGTCTTCTCGTTGGGAAGAACGCCGACGATATTGAAGTACTCTGAATGCTTCAGAGTAGAGATGATGGTTCGCGTAATTTCACTCTGATCGGCGCTGATGATCGCTGTCGGCATATGTTTGGGATCCGTATTGATGGCATATCCAAACAGGAACAATTGGGCAATCGGAATACCGACAATCATGGCGAAGGTCAGGCGGTCACGTTTTAGCTGGGAATACTCCTTGATCACCATGTTCCACCAGCGCAGGAGTGAAAAACCGTTAAGACGACTCATCTTTTCTCCCCAGAATGCGCGGCATCATGTTTCATCATATAGATAAAGACATCTTCGACACCCGTTTCCACATGTTCCATGCGAAAAGGTTTGCCGGCAATGACTTTCCGCAGAGAACTTTCCAGCATATTTCCATCCTTGCCGCTTACATGAAGCATAACGCCAAACATAACCGTCTGTCCTATGCCGGGCAGGTTCTGCAGCGTCTTGGAAAATTCTGCAAGGTTTTCGCCATAGACCGCCCATGTCTGCAATCCCTGGGCGGCAATTACTTCCGATGCCGTGCCGCGGGTCAGCAGTTTGCCTTCTGCAATATAGGCCAGTTTATGACAGCGCTCGACTTCATCCATATAATGGGTGCTCACCAGAACTGAAATGCCGAGGGTGGAAAGCCGGTGAAGTTCTTCCCAGAAATCACGCCGCGCCCCCGGATCGACGCCGGCTGTCGGTTCATCCAACAGGAGAACTTGCGGATCGTGCAACATACACGCAGCCAGCGCCACTCTCTGTTTCCAGCCGCCTGAAAGCGTTCCGGCAAGTTGATTGCTCCTTTTGGTCAAACCCAGATTCTCCAGGGTTTGATCTACTGCCGTGCGGCGGTCAGCAAGCCCATACATGCGCGCTACAAAATCTAGGTTCTCCCGGATGGTCAGATCTTCCCAAAAAGAAAATTTCTGGGTCATATATCCGATATGGCGCTTGATTTGATCGGTTTCACGAATAATATCATAGCCCAGACAGGTTCCACTGCCTGAATCAGGTTTCAACAGACCGCACATGATGCGAATGGTCGTTGTTTTCCCACTGCCGTTAGGACCCAGAAACCCGTGAATTTCGCCGCGTCCCACCTGAAGTGAAACATCATTGACAACATGTTTGGCGCCGAAACTTTTATTCAGACCTTTGACGTCAATGGCATAGCCGGAATTCATCTGAACCTGACCTCGACCGGCTGTCCGGGATGAAGTAACGCTGCCTTATCTTCGGAAGGATGCGTTTCGATCATGAAGACCAGTTTGGAACGGGTTTCGTTGCTGTAAATGATCGGCGGCGTATATTCGGCCTCAACCGAAATATACGTTATCTTCGCCGGAATATTTGCGGGACATCCGTCATAATGTATTTCAACATTCTGACCAATGGATAAAGTGCCGAGAATTGATTGCGGCACAAAAAATCGAACCTTCACATTCTTTGGCGGCAGCAGTCGCACAACCGGATTTCCCCCGCGAATCCACTCGCCTTCGCGGTAAAGGGTATCAAATACCAGACCTGGGCAGGAGGCCTTGACAGCTTTCTGACGCAGCTTCCACTCAGCCTGCTCAAGGGCGGCGCGGGCTGCCGCCATCACAGCGGATTGCGATTTGATCTGCTCTGTCCTGGCTGGAAGTTTTGCGACTGCAAGTTGTTTTTTGAGTTCGCGCACACGCGCCGCATTCGATTCGGCTTCGGCAATTGCCGCATCTAGGTCAGCTTGAGATACAGCATTTGATTTATAGAGGGCTTCGTAACGTATTCGTTGTGTTGCGGATTTTTTATCTGCTGCAATAGTCTGTGAAAGTTGCGCCTCAAGCACTTCAAGTTCCTGCTGGCGCTTACCGGACTGAATATCTTTGAGCGACGCTTCCGTTGCATTGTACTGTTGCATAGCCTGACGATGCGCCGCTGATTCGCTTTCCGAGTCTAACGCAAACAATGGCGTCCCCGCTGAAACCTGCTGGCCCCTAGTGACCAATAAACGGTCAAGACGTCCCGATTCGGACGAGGCGACATTGATATACTCCCCCTCGACATAGCCCTGAAAAGAGGTCATTTGTTTTTCCGAACAGCCTGCAAAAAAGATAAGCAGAAGACTTAAAACGATATACAGAATATTCTTTTCTGATTTAAATGCTGAAAATGACATAGTTCCCTCTGGAATATTTACTTTTCTCTCTTCGGTATAGATGAACCAATTAACTATCATGACTGATACGAGATTTTGCTGGTTGATAAGATTTTATTTAGTCAAGTTAATTAATCAGTTAGTTAATGTCAAGAAATAAAACTTCTGGATCGGTTCAAAGGAAAGTGGACCGATGACGGATTAAAATAAGAGAGCTTGTAGGTTATAATAAATTTCTTGAAAAGGAGAAAAGAGATTTGCAGCTGCTTGGCTATTTACTCTGAATCCACTTTCTGGCAGCATCTATATCAGTACACCACATTAATGACGACACACCTGCATCTTTTATTGCAGTCTTATATTCAGCGTTTTCTGGAAGGTCAACTATGGCGGACCGGATGTAAAAAAGTGTGGAATCATAGTTTCTGAAATAATTATACAATTCTAAAGGCTTTATACGTTTTGCAACGGCACGGCAATCAGCTATTACTTTTACCGCGTTATTTGCTTTTACAAGAGCGTTCACTTCATTTACAACTTTTTCATAGGTGCTCTTTGTTACTTCGCCTGTTACGACAATTTCAAGGATTCCTCTATTCATAGAAGAAGAGACTTGATATTTTGCTTTATTTTCCATTTATGACCACCTTGAAGATAATGATTCCATTTTTAAATTCATTATGACAACTTTTCAATAATTATGCTCCTGCTTCCCCTTGCATACAAGTTCATGTCTTCCAATGGTTTTGGACAAATTGGGTCTAAAGTTAAGAGATGGTTTCAGCATTCATATAAACCTTTCCTGCATTTTCAGCAAGTCCCAAAGAACGTTTTTGCTTCCTTTGTAACAGCATGGTTTTTTGCTTGATCTCTTTCACCACAGATTCAGGGTCTTGTTTGGCTCACTGCCCACCTCTGTTCATTAAAGTCGGGTATTGGGGTTGGGTCGGCATAAGCATTTTTTTGTTTAGGAGGGCATAGGCGTGCTTCTTGGTCTTGGGTTGATAGGATTGGCAGGGGTGAGAAGAAAGATTCAGAAATAAATGCACGTCACATCATGTTTTCTATGCATGATGCTTATCCTCATAAAGGCAGGGCCAGAAACGACTCTGCCTTTTCTTTTATGCCTGCGTGTGCTGTGCTGATACATTTTATGCTTGGCATTGTCGGGATTCTTTACACATCTCATATTTATTTAAGTAATTAATTTAATATTGTTTATTACTAATATCGTCAAAAATTACATAAAAATCGCTGAAAACACTGTCGGATATTTTTACACTTACAGCAGCATCAACAGCATGGCCATATGCAATATAAACAATTACAATGTCTTACAAGTTGGTATGATTAATGCAATTGAAAAATAAAAAAATAAGGGGGTGTTATACAGATGAAAAAGTTATTGATAGTATTGGTAATGATCGGATTGGCAGCGTTGCTTTTCACTATTCCAGCGCAGGCCGATCTTACCTATTTCACAGGCACGGATGACAATTTAGACGGGATCGACGATTACTTCACCGTCAACGGTGGAGATGCCTACTTGGTCACGGCAACAGCCATTGGCTGGCCCAACCTGCCAGATGCGAATAAGACTTTAGGGAAGTACATTTCGTGGGCGGCCGACCAGTCGAATGCGACGCAAGGGGGCGTGCCGGGCGGCCTCTATACTTACGCTTTCGACTTCAACTGGGCAGGCGCAACAACCAACACGACATTCGACTTCCGATGGCTCTCCGATGATTATCTCAGCGAAATTAAACTGAATGGCGTGGGTCTAGGGGTCAATAATCTGGATCAGCCTTCGCCATGGACGACGTCTTATTTGCAGAACGGCGTGGTTGGTACGGTAGAGAGCGGCGTCAACACGATCGAGTTCCTTATCTGGAACACGGCGGGCTATCAACCTGGCTATACAGGAGTCAGTGGCCCGACTGGAATGGCAGCGGACTTCACGGTTCACGGCGACGCCACGACGGTGCCGGAACCAGCGTCCATGCTTCTTCTTGGCCTCGGTCTGCTGGGATTGATTGGTGTAAGAAGAAAGATTCAGAAATAAATGCACGTCACATCATGTTTTCTACGCATGATGTTTATCCTCATAAAGGCAGGGTCAGAAATGGCTCTGCCTTTTCTTTCACATCAACAGTGCGTATGCACTTCGTGTGTAGCGGGCAATCCTATAATACCTATCTGGTTCCATAACGAGTCCGCTGGTACCCCCACCCCCCATCCGGGGAGAAAAACTTTGAACTAAAAAAATCATCTATTTTAAGCCTGCCTGTGGAGAATAGTGTGGGGAAATGAAAAACAAGCAAAGAAAAAGGGGTTGACGATTTCTCGCTAACCCCTTGAATTTATTTTGGTAGCGGGGGATGGATTTGAACCATCGACCTTTGGGTTATGAGCCCAACGAGCTACCAAGCTGCTCCACCCCGCGATAAGATATATCTAAGGCGCCGACTTTAGACCATTATCTCCTATATTTGTCAAGGAGTTATTTGGTCGCTTCGGGCATTGCGCCTAAAAAATAAAGACGGCGGCGGCCACGACTGTTGTAAACCAATTGTTTTTGACAATGGTTGATTGCGTAATGTTGCGCGTGCTGACAATCTTGCCGCTGATTTTGAATATTTCTTTTTTCTCGTCCCAACTTTCATCAATATCGAAATCGATGCCCAGTGTCGAAGCCAGCATAGCGGCGGCCAGATCTTCCGCATAGTCGCCCGTCTCTTTTTCCGTTCTGCCAAAAGCGTGATGCTCGCTGATGTAACCGTAAGCGTTTTTATCTGCGGGAATGGCCAGCCCGACCGCCGAAGCAAGCAGTCGGCGAGGTTCATTGCTGCAGCAGCGACTCATCACACAATACGTAATTGCTCCCGGTTGCAACTCCTTGACGCCTTGTGCTTTCGAAATAACCTTGCAGCCGGGCGGTAAAATGCTGGATACCTGCACCAGATTACACTTTTCTATACCGGCGTCGCGCAAGGCCAACTCGAATGAATGCAGTTCTTCCTTGTGGGTACCGACACCTTTCGTGAAAAACATTTTTCTGGGGACATTGGGATTCAATTTGTTATCTCCACGATATAATAATTAACTCACGCACGAGTCTATTTCGTCATATAACCCATTAAACGATAAATCAGTTTAGCCGCCATGAAATCAGGCGCAACAACACCGGGCAGAGGAGCTAATTCGACCACGTCAAATCCGCGAATATTGCATTGATGTGAAACCAGACGCAGCAATTGCAAAACATCGCGCCAGTAAAGGCCGCCCGGCTCAGGTGTCCCGGTTGCGGGCATGATGGACGGGTCGAAAACATCCAGATCGATGGTGATATAAACATCGCCCCGTACGTTCTTAGCGACGGTTTCAGCCCCGTTTTTATTTTCAAAAATATAATCCGCGGAATAAGACTTGACCTTGCTTTGGGGTAGGTAATCCCCTTCTTCCTTGCTCATACTGCGAATACCCACCTGAACCAGATTACAAAACTCAACCATCTGTCGGCCCACGCAGGCGTGATTATAAGGCGTGCCCTGATAGCTGTCACGCAAATCGGCGTGAGCATCCAGTTGCAGGACGGTTAATTTTGGATATTGATCGGCGACAGCCTGCACGGCGCCCAGTGTAATACTGTGCTCTCCGCCCAGCATGACCGGAATCTTGTTGCAGGCGACAATGCGGCTGATTTTTTTGCGCACGGCGCTGATCATATGCTTCGGCCCGCGAGCGTCCACCATCACCGGCAGGGCGGTATGGATGCCGGCCAGATAAGTTTCTTTTTTCAACTCTTCATCGTAGAGCTCCATATTGGTCGAAGCTTCGATAATGGCGGCCGGTCCCCGACGGCTGCCCGGCTGATACGTTGACGTTAGATCATAAGGGACGGGAACGACAACAAATTGAGCGTCACGCAGGGAACACTCGGGATATATTCCGCCAAAATTCATGATTCTGTCCTTCTTTTTTTATAAAAAGATCGGGTTTCCTAGCACAAAGACCGCGATATGTCCAGTTTTTAGTCCCCATATTATACGAGGGAGAAAGTAAGAGGAACCGGTGATTACCGGAGCGGATAATAACTCATAAAAAATTTTCTGTTTTCGTAATAAAGAAACGAGTAGTGTCTGATCCAGTCGCCTAAAGCGACAAAAGTTTTCTTCCTGCCTCCCACGTCAAAATAACGCAACACGGGTTTGTGGCAATGTCCCAGGATCACGGCATCATAATCTTCACGCAACTTTCCGGTCGCAAAGGAAAGCATTTTTTCAACCAGAAAGTCGCAGTTATCATCGCTCATTTGTTTGCTCGCGCTTGATGTTATGCCGGCCAGCGCCCAGCGGACAGAGGCGGGAATCACGCGCTGGGTATTGTAGAAAGGACGGCTGCGCAGAATTTTACGAAACATCATGTATGTCCGATTAGAGCGATCCGCGGTATCACCGTGGGCAACCAGCATCCGCAATTTGTCCAGTTTGATGTCAGCCCATTCCTCAAACACTTCCATGCCCAGCACGTCATGGAAATATTCTTTCATGAAAAAATCATGATTGCCTTCACACAAATGGATGCGAACTCCGGTTTTCTGCAGATCCACCAGACTATGAATCACCAACTGGAACTCGGGATGAATATGATCCTTGCTGCAAAACCAGAAATCAAAGAAATCGCCGAGAATATAGAGATCATCAATAGGCGTTTTATCACGGCCCAATTCCTGAGCATCGACAAGCGCTCTCGCCTTACCATCCCTAAGATCGGCCAAAAATTGGATAAACTGGCTGTATCGCTCATCGGTAGATCGTCTCAGGTGGGCATCGGATATAAAAACAGCTTTCATGCGCTTCGTTCTCTTCCCGTCAAAATAATTTTGTTTTATAGCAGCTAACTCCGTGCGAGACCATGATTTATTTTATTTAATCTGTCAAATAGAAATCTGAATTGATTCTTGTTTTGTCCGTTGTTTTTTGCTAGTTTTGCAAAGTCGTGTTCCAACCGGTAAAGAAAATGAATAAGGTGCAGGAAAAAACATGAGCAATAATCGAGCGGCCATCCAGCGCGCCAAAGCGGTTTTGAAGATTGAAGCGCAAAGTATCTTGAGTCTGGTGGATAAAATTAATGGAAATTTCACCCGCGCCGTCAATCTGATCTTTCAATGCAAGGGGCGGGTCATCATCACAGGCATCGGGAAATCCGGCTTGATTGGGCGGAAAATAGTCGCCACAATGACGAGCACGGGAACACAGGCGCTCTTTCTGCATCCGGCAGAAGGCATTCACGGTGATTTGGGCATTGTGACCAAGGACGATATCCTGCTGGCCATTTCCAACAGCGGTGAAACGCGGGAGTTGATACCCATCATCAGCTCTGTGAAACACATTGGAGCGCCCATCATCTCCTTTACCGGCGTGCTCTCCTCGACACTGGCCCAAAACAGCGACATCGTCATTGACGTGTCCGTGGAAAAGGAAGCCTGCCCTTTCGGTCTGGCGCCAACATCCAGTTCCACTGCGGCGCTGGCCATGGGAGACGCGCTGGCCATTGCGCTGATCGACAAACGAAAATTCCGTGAAAAGGATTTTTATAAATTTCATCCCGGCGGCTCTCTGGGCACGAGACTTCGGGCAACGGTCCGGGATGCCATGATCGTCGGTGACAGAATTCCGCGTGTATGGAGCAAAACATCGGCCCGGCAGGCCATTTCAGAAATCGACCGCATGAATGTTGGATTCGTACTGGTGACCGACAAAAAGAACAATCTGCTCGGAATTCTGACCGACGGCGATGTCCGACGAATGGTCAGCAGAGGCGCCTCTTTTGAAGGACGAACCATCGATGAGGTGATGACGGCCAATCCCAAGACCATAGACGAAAAAGCATCGCTGGCTGAAACGGTGGAGTTTATGCAGAAAAAGGAAATCACCTCTCTGGCCGTGGTCAATGAAAAGAAGAAACTCAAAGGGTATGTCCATCTGCATGA
>JAKLES010000230.1 GCA_022711575.1 Deltaproteobacteria bacterium
GTCCGGAACCTGGTTCGGAAAGCAGCTCGGCCAGAAATACGACAAGTGGAAAACCGACGGCGTCGTCATGTATCACGGCATCGCCCTGAACTATTGACAGGGATAGTCGGAGGGTTAAACCGGACAAAATGAAAGAATTGAAAATAAAAAATAAAAACGCATCAAACTATCCCTTACCCTATACGGCCATTCCGTCGTCCGGAATGATCGACTATCCGAAGGCCAATTTCAGGGATGGTTTGTTTTTGGCGAAAATCGACCATAAACATGTTTCAACGCACGGAAATAATTCAGGGATTGTCGTTGACAGTCTGGTTTGTGTCCGGATAGTGGAGGGTTTGGAGACAGTTTATTTGTCAGAGAATTTTAAAAAAGTTCTTGCGAAAAATATATAGGCGAAACCGTCTACAAGTCTCCCTACACCGGAGGGGGCAAATATATATATCAATAAATAATGTAATGAAAATGAATAGATATAAAAAAATAAAAGAAAAAAAAGAAAAAAAAGAAAAAGTCGAAAAATCGCTCTTTTTTTGAACTGTCTACAGAATGCCGGAAATTGACAAGGGAGGGTTTTTTGATGGTCATGAATGGATTGGAAAAAGAATTTGCGAGGCTGAATCCGGATCTCTATCTGGAAATTACGGAGCGTTCCTATTTGAGGGGGATCGAGGATGTCTTGGGAGAGCAGAAATATGCGGAATACGTCCTTGACCGTTTCATCGAAGATCGATGCAGCATCGATTCGCATGACGGCACGGTGCGGGCTTCATATTTATACGGTCGTTTTCTGGAATGGTTCAATCGCATGTCCGTAGTACGGAACATACCGAAGATGACGTGGTTCGGGCGCCAGATGGCCATGCGATTCGAAAAAACGAAAAAGAACGGTTCGGTCTATTACAAGGGCCTGACGCTGAGATGAACGTCCTCGATCTGGCGCAGCGAAAGGTGAAGATGCGGAAGGCCTCCGGAACCAACGGAGGCGAGTGGCAGGGCCCGTGCCCAGGCTGCGGAGGAGAGGATCGTTTCCACGTCTGGCCTGCGGAGAACGACGGCCGCGGCGGCTACTGGTGCCGCCAGTGCGAAAAGACTGGCGACAACATCCAGTTCCTGCGGGAGTTCGACGGCATGGGCTTCAAGGAGGCCTGCGCTGAGCTTGGGATCGCCGTCCAGGACCGTCCCGTCCGCCCGTACGGCGGCCCGTCGATGCGGCCGGAGCCACCAGGCACGCGCCCAGGAAGGCCGGATTTCAGTCCGGAGGCGCACCCGCAGCCTGCAGATTCGTGGCGGGAGCGGGCCGAGCGTTTCGTCTCCTGGGCGGAGGAGAACCTGAAGAGGAACGGAGAGGTCATCAAGTGGCTGTCCGGAAGGGGGATCGGACCGGATGCCGCTGTGGAATACCGCCTCGGCTGGAATCCAGGCGAGAACGGGAAGGACATCTACCGCCCGCGCAAGTCCTGGGGGCTGCCGGACGTCCTCCGCGCCGACGGAAAGCCGAAGGCGCTCTGGATCCCCGTCGGCCTGGTCATCCCCTGCATATCCGCCGGCGCCGTCTGCC
>JAKLES010000231.1 GCA_022711575.1 Deltaproteobacteria bacterium
CCGGCACCTGGTAAATGGTAGTTTTGATCTGATAGTTCCCGCAAATGACGGAACCACCATTACACGGAAGGTTGACGCGGTAGATGTCAGTTTTGGTGGAGCAGCCTTCATTTATAAAGGATCACCTTATGATCTTGCCAATTCCGGGCGAATTAGTTTATCGAAAGGTATGGTTGGCACACTGGGATTTAAAACAGTATCAGATGTTGAGCACTCCCGTGGATCACCGTATCGTCGGCGTGGCGTTAAATTCGAGTGGGAGAGCTTATTAGGCAAGAAACAGCTGGTCGAATTTATCGAAGAATATGGGATATAAGCCCGGGGTGGATCCCGGCAGAAGTCTTTATTTTTTTATTGACAAGGTGCGCTTGTTTGCTATAGTCACTGCCATCTTCAAGCGATCGGAGTGGAATAAATCGAGGCCATAATCAATGCAAAAAAGATTTACTGATCTAGTTAGCACATACGCCAAAAACGGCGCTTCCGATCTTCACATCTGCGGCGGTCAGCCCATTATTTATCGTCAAGATGGTTCCATCAAATCCGAAAACAAAATCACCTGGTCGCATCAGGATGTTGACAATTTAATTTTATCGATACTCAACGCAAAAAATATGGCGATGCTGCGGGAACGCTGGTCCGTCGATTTTGCCGCCAGCGTCGCGAATGTTCGAATTCGTATCAATATTTTCAACTCGGATCGCGGACCTTCCCTGGCCATCCGGTTATTGCCTGACACGATTCCCACGATTGATAAATTAAATCTTCATCCGTCCCTGCAAAGCATCAGCAACCTGAAAGAGGGACTTGTGTTGATTTGCGGCGTAACCGGTTGCGGCAAAACAACCACGATCGCCTCCATTCTGGATGATATTAATCACAAACGGGCGGCGCATATCGTTACCCTGGAGGATCCCATCGAATACCGGATTCAATCCCGGATATCTTTTGTTGAACAACGGGAAATCGGCACACATGTGCCGTCATTTGAGAGAGGCCTGATTGATGTCATGCGGGAGGATCCCGATGTCATTATGGTGGGTGAATTACGCGATCCTCAGGCGATTGCCTTGACTTTGAACGCCGCGGAATCCGGACATCTGGTGATTGCAACCTTACACGCAACCAACATGGAAGACGCGCTGTACCGGATTATTAATTCCGCGCCGCTGGAAGCTGAAGAATATATTCGTTTTCAGCTGGCATCAACTATTTCCTGGGTCATAGTCCAGAAACTGGTTCATCTGGAGAAAAATGGCTATCGTTTACCTCTCCTGTCCATCATGCGTGGAACAAGTCAGATCAAGGGGCTGATCCGGGATAAGAAACTTTTTCAGATCGACAACTCCATGCATACCAGCAAAGCCGACGGTATGTTTACGCATGAGCGGTATTTGAAAGAATATCTGGAAACGCGAGAGAAATTTTACAATCCCATGTTGAACTTCAGGCCGGAAAAGGTTGCCGGCGCCGATTCATCCTATCATTCGCCCTTGTTTGATCCTGGCTTTGATATCGGCGCAAAAACTAAAACTCCCCATAATGTTGTCTTG
>JAKLES010000232.1 GCA_022711575.1 Deltaproteobacteria bacterium
TTTTTCCTGGCGTCACAATACACAACGATCACGAATACGCACATGCTCAATATGACGTATCCCTTTTTCATCTTTCTTTTTGCGCCGCTTTTTTTCCGGCGGGAAAAAATATCGCCTTTCCTGTATCTGATTCTGGTTGCCGCGCTCGCCGGCATCTGGCTGGTGATCAATCCTGATCTGCAGACCATCAACAAGGGCGATATATTCGGCTTGTTGTCGGGGATTGCTTCGGCTTTTGCTATCATTGCGCTGAATCTGGCGCGAAAAAACGATTCGACGGTGGTGATTCTGTTTTATTTAATGTCGATCGGGATAGTATTGAACGGATTGGTGATGCTGCCGGTTTTCGTCTGGCCCCAAGGCAGCCAGTGGTTGCTGCTTCTGGCGTCGGCCGCAGCCGGGGTGGCGGGGCAGGTCTGCATTACCTACGGTTATAAATATATATCCGCGCGGGCGGGATCACTGGTTTCCACCTCCCGAATTTTTTATGCCGTCGTGCTCGGTATGTTGATTTTCAGCGAAGACTTGACGTTGCGTATCGCCGCGGGCGGGCTGATGATTCTTCTTTCGATTGTGGCCGTGACCTTGCTTCAGAAGCCGGAAAACGATTAGGCGTGAAAAGGCCTGCGCCCATCAGGGAAGCGGCCACTCACCGCGTGCCTGCAGAACTTCCTTGAAAGCACTCAGCGCTTCGTTCACCGCCGGCATACCGGCGTAAGTTGCCGTCTGAAAAAAAATTTCAACGAGCTTTTTGGCGTCGCAACCGACATTCAACGCAGCGTTGGCGTGGACTTTCAACTCATCCCGGGCCTTCAGCGCCGCCAGCATGGCGCAGGCCGCCATCTGCCGTTCCTGAATCGTCAACACCTCCCGTGAATATAAATTGCCCGTGATGAAACGGGAAAAATCATTGGCCAGTTCACGATCAAACTCGCGCCATAACGAATAGGGCCGATCCAGTTGCGCGCCGCCGGAAAAAAGCTTTTCCGCCGTTTTTTGTGTTTTTTCTTTCAGGGATTGATCGTTCATATCGTCCTCAATGGTTATTTTGCAACAAAGATATCTCTTTGCCTGTCCTGAAAATACACATGATTGTATTGTGAACCGTTGATCCGGTTGAAAATATTTTCACCGTTTTCACGGCATTCAGGACAGCAGGTATTCGGCAGGATCACGGCGTAGATCTTCTTGCCCGTGTCGGCGACTGATTCGATCATGACCAGACCCCCGCAGTCGTCGCAAACGCGGACGGTTTCGATTTGTTTCTCCGTGATATCATCCGTATCATAATAAATATTCTTTTCGCGACGGATATATTTGGCGGCGCCGGCGATCTGTTTTTTCAGGTTCTTTTTTTTCTTCCACAGTGTCATTACATTCTTCACTTCATTTTCAATGAGCCGCGTGATTTCCGGCGATTGACGAATGCGTTGGGCATCGTAATCCGGTTCCTGTACCTGGCTGTAGTCCAGTCCGGCCATGGCGAGAATGATGCCGACATTGACGTAGGGGAGGGCTTTTTCGATGGAAT
>JAKLES010000233.1 GCA_022711575.1 Deltaproteobacteria bacterium
GTTCCTATGTAAAGCATCATAAAGTTTTCAACAACTTTGAATAAGGGTTATATGTTGTTTTTTTTCGAGTCCACTTTTCCGTAATATGGCTTGTTGATAAGGTGGGCTACTAACTTTTGTCCGCCGAAGGCATTGGACTAAAAAGTTAGGCTCACTTTATCAATGATGCCACGGAGTAATTTTCTCTTTTATTTCATTTTTTATCTTTTTAAAGTTCTTAAAGCTCACGCTCCTATATGTGGTTCAGCCTAGGCGGACCACCAGCATCGGTGTGATTGTAAGAATAAATAAGATAGCTACCTGCTTGGCGATGTGGCCTCGCCTTGGCGAGCCACCACGGCTGTTTTGTAGTCTATCTCTCTTGTATGGTTGAGCTTGTTAAGAAAGTTATATCTGTTTTCATTTTTCTAGTACTAGGTTTTTATTGATTTGGTAAGGTGTTTCGGTTTTGATGACTGATAATATTCTTCGAGCCATTTTATGGGCTACTTTAACGATGATACTCTTTACGTTTTTTCCGTGATGTTTTCTGTAATAGTGTTGCATTTCGGTGTCTTTTCTAATGGCTACCCAAGCTGCTTCGATTAAGTAACTTCTCAATTGCGAGCGACTTCTGGGAGTGATTCCCAAACATTTTTCGCTATCGCCACTGTTGTAAATTCCAGGTACGAGTCCGATGTAAGAACTAAATTGTCTTTCGTTGTTAAATCGTCTTAAATCACCACATTCGGCTATGATCACACTGGCTAAATAACCGCCTATGCCCGGAATGGATTTTAATAGATAGTAATCCTTTTTGGTATTCTTTCTGCAATGCCTACGCATTTGATTAGCAATTTCTAAATATTCTGATTTAATGAATTTATAGAGTCGTATTTTGCCTCGCAAAGCCAAATCACCACAAGCGGTACTGAATTTTAATTGTTCTAACCAAGTAACAAAATCTTGACTCCAATTTGAGTTGTCAAATTGAGCAGGTATTTTGATGCCGTGAAAGAGTAACATGCTTTTGATATGCGATTTTGTTTGACGGAGTTTCTTTGTGATTTGGGTTCTGTGGCGAGCTAGGGTCATAAACTGTTCGTGTTCTTCCGTTGGGATGTAAATTCCTTTGAGTACTCCCTGTTTTAATTGGTTAGATAGATTTTTAGAATCTAAGGCATCTGTTTTTTGGTAGCGTTCTTTGTCACCCGTTTTAACGTCGGCCGGATTAACTACTAAAACATGCCAACCTAAATTTAAAAAATGACGTGCCACAGAAAATCCGCAGCAGCCTGCTTCATAAACTAAATGGACTTCATGACCAGGAAAGGTTCGCTCAACGTATTGATACAAATCTTCCGATTCAGAAGGCATCGAATACGTTTTGTGAAAAAATAAATCGGTTTGAATGGAAACTGTCCAACTTTTTTTGTGAATATCTAATCCAATGAATATCTTTGGAATAGTTAAGGCATCGTGTAATTGCATAATCTTCGTTTTTAGGAAATTCAAAGTTATGCTTTTACATAGATGCT
>JAKLES010000234.1 GCA_022711575.1 Deltaproteobacteria bacterium
TTCGGAATGTTGGTTGTGACCGAGAAGCTGCAAGATCGGTATTACTTGTGTCAATGTCGCTGTGGATCGGTGACCAAGGTGCATTACAACAATCTGCGGTATCGAAGAGTGAAGTCGTGCGGGTGCGGGAGGTTGTACTATCAAGCGTTAACAGTCCAGCACAACCAAGCTGCGCAATTAAAGTGTGACGGGCGCAATCGCGCTCATTTAATGAGGGGAAAGGATCATGTGGCGTTGGTGGATCACCATGATGGAAGTCAACTACAACGAAGCGTATTGGGATGCGGTCGCGCTCCAGGAGTTGTGGCTGAAGGTGTTGGAGGAGTTAACCGATGACTGAATGGCCCGCTACCAAGATTGAGATGCGTCCGATTGAAAGCCTGATCGCGTATGCGCGAAACAGTCGAAAACACAGTCAAAAACAAATTGATCAAGTGGCTGCGAGTATTCGCGAGTTTGGTTGGACGATTCCAGTATTGATTGCCGAAGACAACACCATCATTGCTGGTCATTGTCGAGTTCTTTCCGCCAAGAAGCTTGGGATTACCGAAGTCCCGACGATGATGGCGAAAGGCTGGAGTGAGGCGCAACGTCGAGCCTACGTCATTAGTGATAACCAGTTGACGTTACTCGGTGAATTTGATGAAGACCTATTGAAATTAGAGTTACTGGACTTAAAGAACAGTCACTTCGATCTCTCATTGATCGGATTTGACTCTAAAGAGTTAGATCGGCTGTTGGTGAGCGATGAACCGACTCAGATTGATGAAGATGAGCCTTCAGAAGTACAGAGCGAAACAACGATCAAGTTAGGCGACCTTTTTATCTTGGGTAATCATCGCGTCTTGTGTGGTGATAACAGTGATCCAGAGAATGTGAAACGCTTGTTTAATGGTGAAACTCCTGATGCTTGCATTAGTGATCCGCCGTATGGGATTAACTTCAATACTGACTACACACGGTTTACGATTGAAAGAGGACGAAACAATAAACACAAGCCGATTAACGATGATCATAAGTCTTTTAATCCTAAGCCTTACTTGGATTACAAATCAGTGGTTTTGTTTGGAGCGAATTACTTTGCTGAACACTTGCCGGTAGGAACGTGGTTGGTATGGGATAAGCGCTATGAGAATGGTACGGCTTGGTTGTCGGATGCCGAGTTAGCTTGGATGAAAGGCGGAACCGGAGTTTATATCAAGCATATTATTTGGCAAGGATTTGCACGTTCTGACTTGAAAGGGTTTTCTACAACGTCTGATGGTATTAAACATCCCACGCAGAAGCCCGTTGCATTGATGATGTGGTGCATGGAGAAGAGCAAGGCCGGTGAACTCATCTTCGATCCATTCTTGGGTTCAGGAACCACGCTCATGGCGGCTGAACAACTCGGTAAACGCTGCTTTGGGATGGAGATTGAACCCACCTACGTTCAGGTGATTGTAGATCGTTGGGAGAAGATGAGTAACCAGAAGGCAATCCTGGAGAAGAACGATGGCTAAGAAGTCCGA
>JAKLES010000235.1 GCA_022711575.1 Deltaproteobacteria bacterium
AAGTCACTTAATCCGACTTTTTTGCGGCAATAATCGCGAAAATTGTTTACCGCGATAAAAAATTCCCGCATCATAATCACCCACAAATAGCGTCCACGCGGTGTCAAATGCAGGTTGGGCGAAAAATAACGAAACGATCCGGCCAGTGTGAAGGCGGCCATTTCTTTCCATAAAGTTTTAAAATATTTACCCGCGTATTTTTTCTCCAGCTCCTGGACATTCATTCTCGTACTGAACAGCTTCATCAGGAAATCGTAACGCATCTGGTCGGGCATACCGAATTTACGCGCGGCAGAAAGCGGTAGCCTGCCCCTCATAAGATCAGCGATATATTGTTCAATGTCAAAGGTATTGGCGTAGCACACACCGTTTAAAAAACCGATGGCGCCGCTGCCCAGGCCGGCATACTCGTCAAAATCAACAACGTATTCATCGATTAGCGATTGGGAGGCCTTCTTTCTGGAAAAGCACCAGGCCGAAGACGAATCATAATTGGCATTCAAGCGCCGGAGGATCATCTTAAAAAATTTCTTTTCCCGCCGGAAATTGACTTCGCCCAGCGTTTTCTGCATCAGGCGCTGGGTCAGCGTCGAAGCCATTAAAGGATAGAAGGTAATTTGCTCCATGTTCAGTTTCAGCAAAATGGCCAGATCGGCCTCCAGCATGGCTTCAGTCTGTTCGGGAAAATTAAAAATCATGTCGGCGTTGACGGTGTCAAATAACCCCATGGTTCTGCTGAGACGTTCGGCGATTGCTTTACCCGAACCGTATTTATCATAACGGGCTATTTTCTTAAGCAGGTCATCATCGAAGGTCTGCACCCCGACGGAAAGTCGATTAATACCCGCCTGTTGCAGAATGGGGATATGGACATCGGTCAAATGATTCGGATTGGTTTCCACCGAAATAGAGGTGATGGGAAACATCTCCCGGGCCAACCGCAGTGTTTCCGATAATTCATCGATCAAAACGGTCGGCGTGCCGCCTCCGACATAAATGCCGGAAAAGCGGTAGCCTCTCTGGCGATAAAGAGCCATTTCCCGGCGCAGGGCTACATGGTATTTTTTGGCCAGGGTTTCGTCCAGGCGAATGCGGTGAAAAGAGCAGTAGGGACAAAGTTCTTCGCAAAAAGGAATATGCACATAAAGAAGGCGCGGCTTTTCATCAATACAGGGCGACAGATCCGGCAGGATACCGTCTTCAAAATTCAGGGCGCGGGCAAACTGTTTCCGGGATGCCTGGGTAACTATTTGATTAATCACAACTCATTTCCGATCTTTCATCTTATGAATAATCATGGCTTATACGTTTAACAAAAGATGAAAGGAATTTGCAAGCTTCGTTTACTTGAAATAACACCCGATAGGTGTTATAGGCCAAAGAAAAATGAGCTACTCGGTGAAAGATATGGCCCCCAAAAGAGTCTTAACCCTTTGGAATGATGAAGGTGTCAACGACGCTGATACGTCCGTTCTGAGAAAAAAGTCGATTGAATTTAAAACACCCCT
>JAKLES010000236.1 GCA_022711575.1 Deltaproteobacteria bacterium
AAATATTCGTGAATATCTGCACCCATTCTTATGAGGAGTTGTCCCATGGATGAAGAACAAATCAAAAAGGAGATGATCGATCTCCTTATGGAAAAGATATCGGGTGGTCTTTCCGAAAAGGTTGTTGATTACGGGACCCATCCGCGAAATTACGGAAGCCTGGAGAGGCCCGATGGCTATGCCAAGATTACCGGACCCTGCGGGGATACCATGGAAGTGTTTCTGAAAATCAGAAACGATAAAATTGATGATATTACCTACACGACGGACGGCTGCATGACATCCCATGCCGCGGGCTCGGCAGTCACTGTTATGGCAAAGGGCAACCCGGTTCGGGAGTGCATTAAAATTAAACAGAGCACCATCCTTGAACATCTGGGCGGCATGCCCGAAGACTCGGAACACTGCGCGCTTCTGGCCGCCACCACGTTTCACAAAGCCTTGCGGGACTACGCGGTAGGAAAGAAGTGAAGCGTTTTAGAATGATATTGAAGAAGTAACCCTTGATAAATAGTCCGATAGAACAAATGAATCATAAACACATCGGGGACGAAGAAAAGAAGGAAATCAATTTTCAAAACCTTAAAAATGGAGAGAGGAGGTAAAAATGTATGGCTGAGGAAATCAAGGCCGGCTGCGCCAGACCCACCGGCGGCCCGGTCGGAGAAAAACCTGGAGCAAAACAAGAACCCCCGCAACAACCAATGCTAAAGGAGGTGAAAACTATGGTCACGGTAGGCAAGAAAGCGCCCGACTTCACAGCGCCCGCGTATCACAAAGGGAAATTCATCAATGTTAAACTCTCCGATTATCTGGGCAAATGGGTCGTCCTGTGCTTTTATCCGGGCGATTTCACGTTTGTTTGAGCCACTGAAATCTCTGCGGTCGCAGAGAAATATCCCGAATTTCAAAAACTGGGCGTCGAAGTTCTTTCCATGAGCGTGGACAGCGTTTTCGTTCACAAGATGTGGAACGACCATGAACTCTCCAAAATGGTCAAAGGCGGTGTGCCCTTTCCCATGCTCTCTGATGGTGGCGGCAAAGTGGGCAATATCTTTGGCGTCTATCTGGAAGACGCAGGCGTGGAGGCCCGCGGCAGATTTATCATTGATCCCGACGGCATCATTCAGGGCTATGAGGTTCTTACCCCGCCGGTAGGACGCAACGTCATGGAAAGCATCCGGCAGATTCAGGCCTTCCAGCGCGTCCGCAAAACCAAAGGCGCCGAAGCGACACCTTCGGGCTGGAAACCTGGCAAGTTGACGCTTAAGCCCGGCCCCGATCTAGTCGGCAAGGTCTGGGAAGTCTGGAAAACCAAAATGGCGTTTGACGATTAACCTTTTAAAACCAGCGGCGGGAGGCTGTTCCAGCAGGCCTGCCCGCCGCATTATTTTTATTCAGGAGGTCTTATGCGACGCATTTCTTTCCTGTTGATTTTTCTTTTTCTTTTCGTGATGTCCGCTTCCGCGGGAACGGATGTCAAAACCACGTCTGCCGCTTCC
>JAKLES010000237.1 GCA_022711575.1 Deltaproteobacteria bacterium
CTGGCTGCGCAAGGCCGCGAGAACCGGAAGGTGGGAACGATCTTTGTGCTGGGGGATGAAGAAAAAGTTTTGCAACTTTCCCGACAGATGATTATGAATCCGTTTTCCGGTTATTCTGAAGATGAGCGTAATATTTTGAATCCGGAGCTGGAAGAAACAATCAAGGAGTTTTCCGCCATTGACGGCGCGTTTGTCATTAAGTCCGATGGCGTCATTGTCACAGCAGGAAGGCATTTGAGCGCCGCCCTTGATAGTAGGGACTTTCCGTCAGGCCTGGGCAGCCGGCATATTGCCGCGGCCGGCATCACTAATGTAACCAGGGCTGTAGCCATGGTCGTGTCTGAATCGTCGGGAAATGTCAGTGTCTTTAAAAACGGCAAGCTGTTCGTGACAATAGAAAAACCGGTGGAATAGAAAGAGGTTAAGAGATGAGATTTGATAAATTCACATTAAAAGTACAGGAAGCGATTCAGGATGCCCAATCCCTTGCAGGGGCTTTGGGCCACCAGTCCATTGAACCGGAACATCTTCTGGTTTGTTTTTTGCGCCAGGAAGACGGTATTGTAGGCGCCATCCTGAATAAACTGAATGCTTTGCCCCAAGCCATTGAGCAGGAACTCAACAATTATCTGAAAAAACAGCCAAGTGTTCAGGGCGCAGGTGCGGGTCAGGTATATATGTCCGGCCGCCTCAATAAAATATTCGATAAGGCGCTCACCGAAGCGGCGCAACTCAAGGATGAATACGTCAGTGCCGAACATGTGCTGGTCGTGCTCGCCGAAGAAAAGGAAGGCCAAGCCGGGAAAATTCTGCGTCAGGCCGGTGTGACCAAAGAAAATATTTTTAAAGTTCTGGTGGATATTCGCGGAAATCAGCGTGTGACTGATCCGAATCCGGAAGGCAAATATCAAGCTCTCGAGCGCTATGCCAGGGACTTCAATGAGCTGGCGCGCAAAGGAACGTTTGATCCGGTGATTGGTCGGGACGAGGAGATACGCCGCATTATGCAGGTACTCTCACGGCGGACCAAGAATAATCCCGTGCTTATCGGCGAGCCGGGTGTTGGCAAGACGGCCATCGTGGAAGGTCTGGCGCAGCGCATTGTCAATGGCGACGTGCCGGAAAATCTCAAAAACAAGCGCGTGATCGGTCTGGATATTGGCGCTTTAATTGCGGGCGCGAAATACCGTGGTGAATTTGAAGAACGTCTGAAGGCGGTTTTGAAAGAAGTCATTAGCGCCGAAGGCGAGATTATTCTCTTTATTGATGAAATTCATACCGTTGTCGGAGCGGGTGCGGCGGAAGGTTCGATGGACGCCTCCAACATGCTCAAGCCTGCACTGGCGCGCGGAGAACTGCGCTGTGTCGGCGCGACGACCCTCAATGAATACCGTAAATATATTGAAAAGGACCCGGCGCTTGAGCGGCGTTTCCAGCCGGTTTTAGTCAAGGAGCCGACCGTGGA
>JAKLES010000238.1 GCA_022711575.1 Deltaproteobacteria bacterium
GCCGACTATATAATTGCTCAACTAAAGGCAAGACGGGCGGGGGATTGCGTTGTCGTCAGGACGGATTACGGCTTTCGTGCAGAGAACCTTAAAACAGGCGAAGTGTATAAAGTGAGGAAATAATGGAAGACACATCTTATTTATTTACAGAATACGGGCGAAGAAAAGAGTTTGAGGGATACGAAATGGAGATGAAGGATAATGAGTCCTTTCAATTCAAGGACGACATTTATAATCAGATTGAAGAAGCAGTCAAACTCACGACTGATTGGGAGTATGGAAAACGAACCATAGAATATCGGGATAAGTTACAAGAGATATTTGACGGTGTAATTGAAACCGTGAATAACCTCAATAGCGCAAAACGTGCTGAAAAATTCACCGATGATTTACTAACTGTGTTGGGCGACATATTGAACCCAAGAAAGGTTGCGTGATGAACGGAAAATTTGTAATGACTTTTGAACAGTATCTTGCTGACCCTTGCCCCAGACCGTCATTAACACGGTCAACCATTAAGGACTTGATTACCAAAACGCCACGACACGCATTTTGGAATCATCCGAAATTGAACCCTGATTTTCAACCGGAAGAATCGGCAACCCACTTTGACATTGGAACGGCGGCGCATACGATCTTTTTAGAAGGAACTGATGATGTTGCTGTGTCGTTGCCTTATGATGATTGGCGTAAGAAGGAAGCACAGGCCGCAAGAGACGAAGCAAGGGCAAACGGTAAAGTGCCATTACTGGCAAAACAATATGACAGTGTAATGGCAATGGTTGAAGTGGCGAATAAGAGCCTAAGTGAATCGGAGCTTGGATTAAAGGTTGAATGGGGCGAACCAGAATTAACCTATATTTGGAAAGAACAACCAGACGACCTTTATTGCCGGATACGCCCTGATTGGATTAACACAGAACGCACTATTATTTTGGATTATAAAACATCTGGACGATCAGCAGAACCGGAAGATTTCAGCCGTGTTATTACACAAAACGGTTTGGATATTCAAGATGCTTTGTATCGCCGTGGCGTGTCAGAGATTGAAGGGACAACACCGGATTTTATTTTCATGGTTCAGGAAGTCGATCCTCCTTACCTTTGCTCGTTCATAGAATTGGATTTGCAGTTTCAAGAAATGGGTAAAGAAAAGGTTAAGAGAGGGTTGCACCTTTGGCGTGAATGTATAAAGTCGGGCGTGTGGCCTTCGTATTCAAACAGAATTTACACCGTTGAGCCGCCCAGTTATTCTTTGGCTCAATGGGAAATGAGAAAGGCTGGTTAATATGTACGTTTTTAAACAAGCGAAAAAAGAGGCCGTTGGGTTACTGATCGGATTGGTCGGAGCAAGCGGTTCAGGGAAAACTTATTCAGCAATGCGACTAGCTTCTGGAATAGTCGGAAAGGGAAACAGATTTGCCGTGATTGACACGGAAGCAAGACGGGC
>JAKLES010000239.1 GCA_022711575.1 Deltaproteobacteria bacterium
ACCCCAATAATGTTCGGCACACTTATTGGATAGACAAAATGATGTCTCGATGTTCATCAGTCATTGGATGAAGTAATAAATTTTTAATACAGATTAACCAGTGAATAGAAATTTTCCACAATTTTTTCAATTTAGATCCAAGAAAAGAAACCAAACTATATTCTACGGGCAATCGAGAACTTCCTGTTTTCCGTAAATGATCTTCTTTCTTTGAAGAGAAATCTTTCAAAACTCGCTGGGCTTCTTTTTGGCTTTCTTTCTCTTTAACAAGCGTTTGCTTGAAGTAAATTAAAAGCACGTAAACAATTAAATAAATGTAAAATTGAATTTTGACTCCATTCGGTTCGTGGTTCCACAAATGGAGGGCATCCAGCGTTCGCTTTATACACCTGAAAAATAGCTCTACTTGCCAGCGATAAGCATACAGCATAATGATCTCACTGGTCTTTAAATCCAAACGATTGGTGGTAATTCGATACCCTTCACCCAAAACATAAAAACAAACTAAACGATAAGTCACTTTCGATTTATCACCTGAAAAAGTAACGAGCGCATCGGTGACTTCTGAAAGGTAAAAGCTCCATGATTCTGGAAGATTCACCTCCAGTACCGTTTGAATAGATGCTCGAATATTGTAGCGAATACGCATAATAAAAAAGGCTTGCTTTTCCGTAACTCGTTGAAAAATATCAAAAGCAAGGTAACCCCGGTCCGTGATATAGGTCACCCCGGCTTCCAGCAATTCCATTAACACTTTTCGCTCGGAATAATTCGCTTCACTACTGATAAATTGTACGGGAATCATGCGATTCAGTTCATACGCTAAATGCATCTTTAAGGCTTGACACGTGGAAGTATATTTGGCCCATTCCATGTTTTTAAATACAAGAAATAACGAACCATCAAACAAGATGCAACGCCCTAACGCTCTTATCTCAGGAATATCTTTAATCTCAATTATTGCGATTAATTGAGCAAAAATACGCTGAAATACCTCCGGCTTATACCGTGCAAATGCTTCCGAATACATCGATGGCGATGCTAAAATAAAACCGAGCTTCTTTAAATCAGGATTTGTCTTTATTTCCGTGATCAGTAAACGAATCGATTGGGTTTTATTAATCACTGCATAAATTAGACTCACCATAAAATAGTACAGTGATAGCTTGTAAAGCTTCTCATCATTTTTTAATCGATTCTGTTCTTCCTTAATTAATGGAATCACCGGTTCAATAATCTTTTCAAAAGTCAGCATGGTTTCATTCCATCAGATGGCACTGCCCACCAAGGTGACGCACTTCCTCTACCCCCCAGTCGTCCCTGGATTAAACTAGAGTCCCGAGACAGGCCGGCCGGCCGTGAAGTCTGATTTCAAATAACAACTTGATTACAAATTAAAAAATTATATCCCAAAGTTAATGGCAATTGCTATGCCGAACACTATTG
>JAKLES010000024.1 GCA_022711575.1 Deltaproteobacteria bacterium
CTGTACAGGTCTTTAAGGATTGCTTATGAAAAAGAGAACTATCCGGCCCGCAATAGATTACCGTGCCAAGGTGATCAGCACGGATCAGTTGCTGGAAAAGTTAAAACCCGGACAGAAAATTTTCGTCTCAAGCGGTGTGGCCGCTCCCGGGAAGGTCCTCACAGCCATTGCCGGCTCGGACGCGAAAAATATCCGTGATTTGGAAATCATTCAGCTTATTACGCTGGGGAAATACCTTACGTCTCCAAACGAGTATCCGCAATATCGATTAAAGACATTCAATATCGGGGAAAGCATCGGCAAAGAAATCGCCGAGGGTAAAGTCGATTTTATTCCCGCCAATCTGATGGAGCTGCCTTACATTTTTTTGAGTGGCGCGGTGGCGGTGGATGTGGCAATCATTCAGACGTCGGTGCCTGACGATAAGGGCTTCATGTCGTTGGGTGTGGCAGTGGATGTGGCGAATATCGTCATTAAACAGGCGTCGCTTACCATTGCGGAGATCAATCCGAACATGCCGGTAACCCATGGTGAGACGTCCCTTCACATCAGCAACATCGATTATATTATCGAAAGCGATCTTCCGCTGATCGAGCGGAAAAACAAACCCTACGACGAGATTGTGGATCGAATCGGCTGGAATATATCCAACCTGATTGAAGATGGCGCAACGGTCGGACTGCATGTGGGCAGAATTTTTAATGCCGTGGCCGATCATTTAAAAAACAAAAAAAATTTAGGTATTGTGACGCATGTGGTTTCCGACTGGGCTATTGATCTGATCAACTCCGGCGCGATTTCGCTGGACCGCAGCCGTTATAACGGCGGGCTCATCACGGCGAGTTATTGTTACGGCAGCCGTGCCTTGTATGAATATGTCGATCGGAACCCTATTTTCGAGTTTTATCCAATCGCTCGTCTGAGCAATCCGTTTGTTGTGCGGCGGATTCAAAGTCTCATCGGCATCGTGAACGTCAAAAAAATCGATATCTCCGGCGAATCGGTTATCTTCCATTCCGGTGACAATCTTATCACCGGTTATGAAAGCAAACTGGGCTTCGCCATGGCCGCGACCATTTCCAGAAAAGGCAAAGCGATTGTAGCGCTCAATTCCGTGGACATGCAAGGCCGCAGCAACATCGTCATCAAGCATGACTGTGACTTCGAAAATTTCCACAGCACACTGGGCGTGGTTAAATATATCGTTACCGAATATGGCGTGGCCAACCTGTTTGGTAAGTCCATCCGCGAAAGAGCGCTGGCCATGATTGATATCGCTCATCCCGATCATCGCGAAGACCTGCTCAATCAGGCCAAAGCGTATAATTATGTTTACGCGGATCAAATATATGTGGCCCGCCACGCGGCCCACTATCCGGCTCTGCTGGAAACGCGCAAATCCCTGAAGGATGGCTTGGAAGTCAAGATCCGCCCGATTAAAACGTCCGATGAAGATATGATGCGCCGCCTGTTTTACAATTTTTCCGACGAATCGAAATATTTCCGTTATTTTGCCGCCAAACCCGTCATGCCCCACAAGGAAATGCAAAAATATGTCAGCATTGACTATGAAGATATTTTGTCTGTGGTCGCTATCGTGGAAAAAGGCCGTAATGAAAGAATCATCGCGGAGGCGCGTTATGCGTATGATAAAAAAACCGACGCTTATGAGGTTGCGTTCATTGTTGATGAGGAATTTCAAGGAAAAGGGGTTGCCACCTTCCTGTTTAACTATTTAATTAAAGTCGCGCGCGACCGCGGGATTGACTGGTTTATTGCCCATGTCCTACCGCGTAATGAAGCCATGCTGAAAGTCTTTGAAAAATCAAAGATCAAAATCACAAGATCTTATGATACTGATGCATTGACGTTGCGCTTTAATTTAGCGCAGGCTGATGAGCACCGTGAAGCGGCCGTGACAAAATAAGAAAGGCGATCCGTAGTAAATCACTCTTGCCTTAACGTTTCAATTATGAAATACTCCCCGCCAATTTAAGACATCCGTTAATGGTTGCGGACTTTTGGATATTAAAATGTCATGGACATGACATAAGCAATATCAATGATATCAAGGGAGGTGGCAGTTTTATGTCAAATGCAGTTATTGTCAGCGGGGTGCGCACCGCGGTTGGGGCCTTCGGCGGTTCTCTGAAAGATGTTTCCGCCAAAGATTTGGGAGCGATTGTCATTCGTGAAACATTGATCAAAGCCGGTTTCAAGCCGGCGTTACCGGCGCACGCCAAGGATGACGCGCCGGATACGGCAAAGAACGAAGGACTGTGCGCCATCGAACAGCAGTATTCCAAGTGGGCAGACAATCTCAAGGAAATCGCCGTCGATGAAGTCATCATGGGCAACGTGATCGGAGCGGGTCAGGGGCAGAATTCCGGACGCCAGGCCATGATCCGTGCAGGCTTGCCTAAGGAGACCACCGCATTCACCATCAATAAAGTATGTGCTTCCGGTATGAAAGCCATTGCGCTGGCCGCGGCCAGCATCAAGGCGGGCGACAACGAAGTTGTCATCGCCGGCGGTATGGAAAACATGAGTGATGTTCCGATCGGCCTGCCCAAGGCCCGCTGGGGTCACCGTATGGATATGCCTTTCGGTAAAACCGTTGACCTGATGGTGTTTGATGCTCTGTATGAAATCTTCTACGGCTACCATATGGGCATTACCGCTGAAAACATCGCGGCGCGCTATAACATCTCCCGCGAGGAGCAGGATAAACTAAGCGTGGAGAGCCACTCCCGCGCCCGTAATGCTATAAAAAACGGCATCCTGAAAAATGAAATTGTTCCCGTTACGATTCCGCAAAAGAAGGGCAACCCGATTATTTTTGATACGGACGAACGTCCCATGGATACCAGCATGGAAAAGCTGGCAAAACTGAACACAGCGTTCAAAAAAGACGGCACGGTCACGGCCGGCAACGCCTCCGGCATCAACGACGCGGCGGCCGCTCTGCTGATTATGAGCGAAGACAAAGCCAAACAAATGGGACTGAAACCTCTGGCGAGAATTAAAGGTTACGCGTCAGGCGGCGTTGATCCCGCTTACATGGGCCTGGGTCCCGTTCCGGCAGTTCGCAAATTGCTCAGGATCACCGGCACGACGATTAAAGATTACGGCCTGTTTGAACTCAACGAAGCCTTCGCCTCTCAGGCCATTTCCTGCCTGCGTGAATTGAATATCCCCTGGGACATTACCAACGTCAACGGTTCGGCCATTTCCATCGGCCATCCGGTTGGTTGTTCGGGTGCGCGCATTGTTTTGGCGCTGGCCAACGAGATGCAACGCCGCAATGTCAAATTAGGGCTTGCCTCCCTTTGTATCGGCGGCGGTCAGGGCATGGCGATTGCCATCGAAGCCGTTTAAATTTTTGTTCGAATAGCCCCCCGTGGATGGCTGCGGGGGCTATTTTTTTCAATACATATTCCCGAGAATTTGATCGGTTTGCTGATGCCGCATTCAACCGTCAACGGAATCAAAATTTACTACGAAGAGCAGGGAACGGGCGAGCCGTTGATTCTCATCAACGGTCTGGCTTTCCCGATGGATTTGTGGTTCGCGCAGATTCGGGAGTTGTCCAAAGACTTTCGAGTAATCGCGTTGGATAACCGGGGCATTGGTCGAAGCGACCAACCGAATGAAGCATATAGCATCGCCATGATGGCCTCTGATGCGGTGGGCCTGCTTCAATCACTGGGCATTGCAAAAGCCCATGTTGTGGGATTGTCGATGGGTGGTTTTATTGCCCAGGAAATTGCTTTATCTTATCCTGAAGTGGTTAATCGCCTGATTCTGGTTGCAACCGGTATGGGCGGTACACGATCGTTGGAATTGGGTGAACCCTTCTGGGATAAAGTGGCCGCAGCCATAAGTGGCAAAACAACTGAACAGATCTATCGGACGGACTTGACGCTAATGACGGCAACGGGTTTTGCTGAAAGGCAACCGAATATTATCAATCAGGCCGTTGCTTTACGAATGAAAAATCCTCAACCTTTGCATGCTTTTCTGCGGCAGTTTGCCGCCTGCAACGCTTTTGACAATAATCATCGGGTGCAAAATATTTTGCAGCCCACGATGATCATTTTAGGAGAGGATGATCCGATTTTCCCGATTCCCCTGGCGGATGATTTCCGGCAAAAACTGCCGAAGGCGAAAATGATCATTTATGAAAATTGCGGTCACGCTATTCATCTGGAAAAAGCCGATCAACTGTCTATCGATATCCGCGAATTCCTTAAAAACTGATCAACCGCAAGGAAGGGTCTTATGACCTCGGGGGACCTTTTTTAGCCTTTATCTTATGAGAATGAGTCCATGCAAAACGGTTACGCCTGATGAAGCGGTTAAAGTCATTAAATCAGGCGATCACATCCATTTAAGCAGTGTGGCCAGCTCGCCACAATGTCTGGTTGCCGCCATGTGCCGGCGCGGACGCGCAGGTGAATTGGACAACGTTCATATTCATCATCTGCATACGGAAGGCCCGGCGCCTTACGCCGATCCGGAGTTTGAAGGCATTTTCCAACTGAATTCTTTTTTCGTCGGCTCGAATGTTCGCCGGCATACCCAGCAGGGCTATGCCGATTATATTCCGGTGTTCCTGGGCGAAACCCAGCGTCTTTATCGCGAAGGTTATCTGCCGTGCCATGTAGTTATGCTGCAGGTTTGCCCGCCGGATGAGCAAGGCATAGTGTCCCTGGGAACATCGGTGGATGCAACCCTGGCTGCCATGGAAGTAGCTGAAACGGTTATCGCGGTCATCAATCCGAATGTTCCACGCACATACGGCGATGCGCTCATTTCAATCGATAAAATTGATATTTTTGTAGAAGACGACACGCCTCTGGAAACAGTCCACTTTCCAAAGCCCGACGCGACGGAGGAGGCCATTGGCAGACATTGCGCAGCACTCATCGACGATGGCGCCACCTTGCAGTTGGGAATCGGCGCGATCCCCAATGCAGTGCTTAATCAGCTGGCCGGGCACAAAAATCTGGGGATTCATACGGAAATGTTTGCCGACGGTGTGATTGGGCTTGTGGAAAAGGGTGTGATCAACGGCGCGGATAAGGTGATTGACCCGGGAAAGATGGTGGCGACTTTTCTCCTGGGTTCCAAGCAATTATATGATTACACGCATCGGAATAAGCACGTGCTGATGAAGGATGTCGGCTATACAAACGATCCTTTCATTATCGCGAAAAATCCCAAAGTTACGGCCATCAACTCGGCGCTGCAAATTGATCTGACCGGCCAGATCTGCGCCGACTCGCTGGGGACGCAATTTTATTCCGGTGTGGGCGGGCAGATTGATTTCTTTTACGGCGCGTCTCGTTCTCCGGGGGGTAGGGCCATTGTCGCCATGCCGTCGGTTACGGATAAAGGGGTGAGCAAAATCGCACCTGTATTATTGCCTGGCGCGGGGGTGGTGACAACACGCGCCCATACGCACTGGCTGGTTACGGAATTCGGTGCGGTGAACCTTTACGGACGATCCCTGCAGGAAAGGGCCCGGCTGATCATCAGTGTTGCGAACCCTTTACATCAAGAAGCGCTTGATCGGGCGGCGTTTGAACGTTTCGGTTCGCACTATTATTTTATGCATAAATGATGGTATCCATTTTAGCCATGATATCTTTATCTTTCAGGAACGGGAATACCAGGCCGGGGCGGGTGGAAACACCCGCCTCTTTCTGTGATCAATATTTTATTGACATACAAGACCGGAATTCTTATAGTTCAAGCATCCATAAGCAATGGATTATTAAAATATTATGGCGAGGTGAAAAATGAAAATTAAACTGTATGTTCTGTTGCTGACATTATTGGCGACCTTACTTACAAGTTGTGCTGCCGTTGGGACAAAATCTCAACCATTGCCTGTCGTGTTAAACGTCACGGGCAGCAAAGTTGCCACTGAAATGAAAGACTGGAATGGTTATAAAAGTTTGTGGCATAAAGCGATGAAGAAAAAAGTTGTTGCCACCGGACGCCAACTGACCATTAAAGAGGGTGATATGATAATCCCCAAAGAACCTGGCACGCTGGTGGAAATTTCCATCAACGATTATAGCTGGGTTTCGGTAAGCACAAGATTCGCGACTGGCGTTAGTACCGACGACGCCTGGGTTGATGTAAAGATTCGTTTAATCGACCTACCGTCGGGTAAGCAAGTGGGCGAGCTTAGCTACGACAGATCATCCAGCCGACAATTAGGAGGAGAGTTTGTAATTATGACGGAGACACAGGTTGCAAAGATCTGCCAAGAAATTGTAGCCGAAATCCAAAAACAATGAATGTCATTTACCAAAGTTTGAAATAAAAGTGCCGTAATCTCTTGAACAGGCCCCGGTTTGCCGTTTCGGAGAGCAAGATTAAACCTACTAATTCCATTAAGGTTCTGGATTCCGTCCCTCGACGGAATGATAAAATTGTATCTAAATTATACAGCTATACTTAGAGGATGAACTTCACGTGTCACTTTCTCGGATAAGGCATCTTCAGTTACATCCATATCGTAACGGCTTTGGAGATTGATCCAGTAACGCGCTTCCTGATTGAAATATCGTCCCAGACGGAGAGCAAGTTCCGCATTGACCGGCCTTTTTCCATTAATCACATAATTAATGCGCATAGCGGGCACGCCTAAATCCTTTGCCAGACGGTATTGAGACAGCTTTAGTTCATCAAGCAATTCTTTCAAATAAGCGCCTGGATGCACGGGGTTAATACGCTTTTTGTACATTTTACTTCTCCTTAATGGTAATCAACAATTTCTACCTTTTGGGCATTGCCGTTACGCCAGATAAAACATATTCGCCATTGATCATGAATGCGAATACTCCATTGCCCCTGACGTTTGCCTTTCAACGCTTCGAGCCGGTTTGATGGAGGCAGTCGCAAATCTTCAATATCAATTGCCGCATCCAATGCGTTCAGTCTCATAAACGCGCGCTGCTGAATATCATGGGGGAATTTTCGCGAAAATTCACGGTGAAAAATCCTCTCTGTTTCAGAGCAGCAAAACGATTCTATCATGGTCTATTGATAACCATTTTGTTTATTATTGTCAAGAAGAAGTTTCTTAAGGGTATATAGGTAGAGGACCAGAGGACCATATTATTTTCCGTATCATGGATGTTTCTCTGCTACGCGCACTCGCTGTAGCCGCAAATATGGCAAACCATGCAGCCGCCTTCGTGCTCGACAATGCCGCCGCAGTCCGGACAAGCGCCTTTGAGGAAAACGCGTTTTGCGTGTTGCACCTTCCCGCCGTTAGCCGCCACGTGAGCTTGAATCGCTTTGGCTACCGCGTCGGCGCAGGACAAAATTTTGTTTTCACCGAAGCCGGATGGTGAATGGCAGGAAATGCCCTGCAGTTGTTTGATGACTTGGCGCGCTTGAAGTCCGCTACGCCATGCCAGCGACACCATGCGTCCGATGGCTTCGCTCTGGGATGCGGCGCAGCCGCCTGCTTTGCCCATCGTGGTGAAGAGTTCGAATAAACCGTTCGTGTCCTCGTTGACCGTTACATACAGCGGTCCGCAGCCGGTCTGCATTTGATAGGTCCAGCCCTTGAGCACTTTTGGCCGTTCGCGCTTGGTCGCCGATTTGTCTTTATCCATACCGGCGGGGGCGGCCGCTTCCTGTTTTTTCCCGACACTCAGGACCTGCCGATCGCGGGAACCGTCGCGGTAGATGGTGACGCCCTTGCAGTCGAGTTGATAGGCCAGTTCATAGACGCGGGCCACATCGGCAACCGTGGCGCCGTTGGTGAAGTTGACCGTTTTGCTCACCGCGTTATCGGTGTATTTCTGAAAAGCGGCCTGCATGCGAATATGCACTTCCGGGGTGATGTCGTGGGCGGTGACAAACAGGTTGCGGATGTCCTCCGGAACTTCATCAATATTATGCAGCGTGCCGTGTTCGGCAATCCGTTGCATGAGTTCCTGCGAGTAAAATCCTTTTTCTTTTGCGATGGCCTCAAAATAAGGATGAACTTCCACCAGGATATCGTTATCCATGACCTGCCGAACGTAAGATACGGCGAAGAGCGGTTCTACGCCGGAAGAGGCATTGGCCATAATCGAAATTGTTCCGGTGGGCGCGATGGTCGTTACGGTGGCGTTGCGCATCGGTGGTTCACCTTTTTGATCATAGACGGACCCTTTAAAATTCGGAAATGCGCCGCGGGATTTGGCCAGCGCCTGCGACGCGGCGTGCCCCTGTTTGTTGATGAATCCCATGACTTTGTGGGCCAGTTCAATCGCTTCTTCGGTGTTGTAGGGAATGCCCAGTCCGATCAGCATGTCCGCCCAACCCATGACGCCCAGTCCGATTTTACGGTTGCCCATAGTCATCTTGGCGATCTGGGGCAGGGGATAGTTGTTGACTTCCACGACATTATCCAGAAAATGTACGGCCAGATGAACCACTTCGCTAAGCCGCTCCCAGTTGACCTTGCCGCCTTGAACCATTTTACTGAGATTGATAGAGCCGAGATTGCACGATTCATAGGGTAAGAGCGGCTGTTCTCCGCAGGGGTTGGTGGATTCGATTTCTCCGACATGGGGCGTCGGATTGTCACGGTTGAGCCGATCCAGAAACACAATGCCCGGCTCGCCGTTTTCCCAGGCTTGTGTGATAATCCGGTTAAAAACCTTACGGGCGTTGAGGGTTCCGGAAACCTGTCCGTCGCGGGGATTGATCAGATCGTAATTTTCATCTTTTTCGACGGCCTTCATGAAGGCTTCCGTGAGCCCCACGGAAATATTGAAATTATTCAATTGCTTTTTGTCGGCCTTGCACATGATGAAATCCATGATGTCCGGATGATCGACTCGCAGAATGCCCATGTTGGCGCCACGCCGCGTTCCGCCCTGCTTGATTGTTTCCGTAGCTACATCAAAAACACGCATAAAAGAGATCGGTCCACTGGAAATGCCGGTGGTGGTTAAGACGACATCGTTGGCCGGACGCAGGCGGGAAAAGGAAAATCCGGTGCCACCGCCGGACTTGTGAATCAGAGCCGTAAACTTAACAGCGTCGAATATTTCTTCCATGGAATCACCCACCGGCAGGACAAAGCAAGCGGACAACTGCCCCAGTTCACGCCCGGCGTTCATCAGCGTAGGGGAGTTAGGCAGAAATTCCAACTGGGTCATCATGCGATAGAATTCTTCAGCGACTGGGGCAGCATCCGCTTTTTCATTAAACTTTTTGTCCGCGGAGGCAATGGTATCCGCCACGCGCCGAAACATTTGAACAGGAGTCTCCAGCACTTTTCCCTCTTTATCGCGCTTCAGGTAACGCCGTTCCAGAACGGTCATCGCATTTTTCGTTAACTCGGGGATAATGGGGGTGTAAGTCTTCTTTTCCATTGCGCTGAACTCCTTTGTATATAATGAAGAGGATTGTTAAATAATAAAAAGCACTACATGTTGTATGATGAATGGCATTAACCACAACATCTAGACGTTGTCAATAGAAGGAAATTAATTATTTTGAAAAGTAAAAAAAGGCGCATGGTTAGACGTGAAAAATTCCGGTGTGCGCTTGACGATGGGGGCGATAGCGGGATGTCTTTTGAAGGTTTTCGTTAGAAATTTGCGGACATCCGGGCGCTGCCAGCCTCCAGGATGGTGGAAACTTTTGTATAATGATAAATCGCCTTCATAAAAATCCTGTGTGGCAAGGCTTTGCGCCTCCGGGCTTCCTGCCGGTAAATTAAAAATGGCCAGATTCAGAAAGGCGATGCAGTCGGAATGGCGGCTGACAAAATCCAGCGTCTTTCTGGCGCGTCCCTCGGTTTCCGGTGGTGTGCCGAATAAGAAATAGCAATAGGCGGCAATACCGGCCTTCTTCAGGGACCTGAGCACGGCCGAGGCTTCGTGAAGGTCAATGCCTTTGTTCAAAGATTCCAGGACGTCCTGATCGCCGGATTCAATGCCTAGTTTTAACATAACGCAGCCGCTTTTTTTCAACGCCCGACAAAAATCCTCATCCGTTAAATGCCGGGTGACGCGGGCAAAACCATACCAGGGTTTACCCGGTGGTTTCTCGGCCAGTGCTTTTAACAATGCCGGGGCGATGGAGCTATCCAAAAGGTGAATCAATGATGGCTTTGTGTGCTCAGTCAGCGTCTGCAATTCTTCCGTCACGCAGGCGGAGGACAGAGGCAAATAGGGATTACCCTCGGCTTTCTCCGGGCAGAACGCGCACTTTCGCCACCAACAGCCTCGCGCCGCGCTGTATGGCAGAATAAAACCGGGAGAAAGGTAACGATTTTCCATCAGAAGACAATAATCCGTTGAGGCCCTGCCCCGGTTATTTGTTATGCCCAAGATCGTCAGTAATTTTTCTTCTCCCTCGCCGGACACAATTTTGTCAACAAGGCCGGGAAAAAGATCCGTTCGGCAGGTTTTTTGAACCCAGGATGTTGTCAGGGATCCGCCCAAAATAATTTTCTGCCGGGGGTGGATTTTTTTAATGAAGCCGATCATAGCCATGGTACAGAGTGCCTGGCTTAAAAAATTAAGTGAAAAGCCGATGAATTCCGGTGAGTCCGCCAGCGCTTGCGTCAGACGTCCGGAAAAGTATGGATAAAAAGCGTTGGCTTCGGGGGTTTCAGCGGCCTGAATCAAGTCGCTACTTTTCACGGGGGATCGTTTGCTGTCTGTGTAGTCGGATAAGGACAGATTAACACC
>JAKLES010000240.1 GCA_022711575.1 Deltaproteobacteria bacterium
TGAGCCTTTTGCAAAATTATTCTGCTGCATTCTTAAAATAGAGACTTTACCTGATTTTATGCTTAGAAAGCGTGTTCAAACCAGGTTTTTCTAAATTTTTATGTCGGTAAAACTAAGACCATCAGCTTAAAAACTCATTTTAAGTATACCTCACCGTTAGCCTAGTTTTTCGACCTAAGCCTCTTCTTGTTAAATACCCATTTTAAAGTTGAACGGCTAATTGAGCAGGCGTAATAGTTGCTCAGCCGCAATCACCAAGATTCCATACATCAAGTGTGCATACACTTTTAAATCACCGCGGATCCGCACATGACGCCCACCGCGATTATCTTTCAAAGCGCTATTCGAACGTTCTACCCCAGTGCGGGCTTTATAGCGTTCCGCTTCGTGAGGCAAAAACTCGATCTTTTCACCCCGACGCGGATTATGGTCGATCAGCGGGACGTGTCCTAACTGGCGCGATTCTTCACGAATAATCCCGCTGCAATACGCACTGTCGGCTAAATCATACAGCGAAGTGACCCGTTGAGCGCACAGTTTCATCAAGGGCAAGGCGACTTGGCTGTCATGGGTCGAAGCCGAACTGAGGAGCGCTGCAATCGGAATATCCCCATCCGCCGTACTGATATGGAGTTTATAACCGATCCACGTCTCTTTGTAACCGTGACTATTTTTCTTGCATCCGACATCACAGGCTTTCGGGATTTCCGTCCGCATTTCTTCCAGAGTTTGGTGTTGCTGTTTTTCTAAAACCGTTTCCGGCTCAGGCGGACGTTCTTCCCCTTGACGAGGACGACCTCGCGGCCGTTTCTCTTTCGGTGTCGGTTTGGGTTTGGCGAGGGGCTGTTCCCGCGCTTCAATCGCCGTACTATCATGAAGCAGATGACCAATAATCTGATCCCCTAATTCACGACGAATCAACATATTATGAGCGGTATCCGGTAAATTTAACCGAGAAAATTCAGCAAAAGCCCGTGAAAAAGTCCACGATCCAGGGACGTCGTGGCGACTCTGAAACCCGCAGATTCGGCGCAAACTGAGCTCACTTTGGAGCCGGTCCATCAGCGCCTCGGTCGTCGGTAAATCCAAAACCGCTTTGGCGACAAAGGCACGAGCAAGGGGTGAACGATACTCCGCCGGTCGCCCCACGAATCCCTGGCGACTCGACACGAACCGCTCAATATTGACAAATTCTAAAACCTTGATGACATCGATCAGCTTCGGAGTTAATTCTAGGGGATCTTCTTGTTGCCAATCCCATAAATCCACCTGAAAATGAGTCATGAATTGCGAAAGTCGGTTGCTGAGGGTATGATTCATTGTGGCAATCAGTTCAAAAGATTTAGATATTCTTATTTTACCTAATCTTACATAATAATGCCTCCTTTTTATCCTCAGCTTCGCTGAAAAAATCCTGCGCTTTTTGGAATTTTGCAATTACCTC
>JAKLES010000241.1 GCA_022711575.1 Deltaproteobacteria bacterium
ATGGGAAAAACCAAGAACGGTTAAACGACAAAACCTCTCGCCAATAGCCACTAAATGAGGGGAGTTATTTGACGGCATTAACTAGACCTCCGTATTGATCTGCAAAAGCGTCAGCAATTCCTTGATACGTCCGTGATCTGTTCTTCCAGCGTTCCGGTCCAGGTGGTTCACGGTGGACACGGCCCTTACGCCCCTCAACTATATTTGTCGGTGTTAATAACGGCAGGTTCTTTAACCATAAGCAGGTTGCCTTTGTTTCACCATGCCCGAATTGCCAGGGCTGGATTATTTGATCTGGCTTTCTGATCCGGCTGGAAATGATGCTGATGGGATTTTCAAGAGCAATTCTTGGAATGGGGGCCGCCAGAAGTTCCCGCACGAAATTAAGAGCCGCTTCCTGTTCCACCTGTTTGTTCTTGAACCACCTCGCCCCGGAAACACAAAGATGGGTACATGGTGGGTGAAAAATTGCCAAATCAAACCTTTCCCGCTTTAGCAATTCAAGGATGTCTTCCTGGAAATGCCACGCCGGATTGCCCTCTGTCGGCAATAGGTCGCAAGAATAAGCCTCGTGGCCCTTATCGCGAAAAGCCCTGGTTACGACTTGACTAAACTCACAACCGACGATAACCCGCATTATTTTCTCCAAATTGTATTGTTTACTATTCTGGTAATTGTCGGACGGGAAACTTTATATTCCAAAGCAAGGTCTTTCTGAGGCTCACCCTTACTTGCTTTCTCTCTTATTTCTTCAACTTGCGTAGGCGTGATCTTCGCCCCTCCATTCCTTGTATTCCAAGTACCGTTCTGAATTTTATCGTTTTCGTTCTCAAGGTATGTCCCATAAGACAGGTTTGAAATATGGTTGTTTGACGGGTTGCTATCCCTATGCCGTACGACATTCCCTTTCGGCCTTTCTCCTATAAATTTTCGCGCCACAAGGTTATGTATTCTCTCTGTTTTTACTTTTCCATGCCCATCACATAAATGAACCTGTAAATAACCTTTAGCATCCGGGTAAACCGGCAAATCTTTCCAAATATCTTTTTTGATGAATCCTCGGTATGACGCATGTCTCTGCCATCTACTCTGAATCCTTCCGTAATTAGAAATCCTATACGCGGGGAAATCATTGATAATCTTAAATTTTTCTTCCATGACATCGCTCCTTTATGTTATTGTTATGTGCTTGGATAGATATAACATAAAGTGTTTATGTATGCAACTACTTTTTTACGCATCATGTCCTTTGGCCTTAAAGGCCTCCCTGACGATTCCCGAGAACTCGCACGCTACAAGTATTTTCAAACCAACCTCCTTTATGGTTCATGTTTAACATTCCAGTATTTTACCATCCGGTCGAGCATCCAGCGCGCGCAGGTCTCCTGGTTGCCGTAATAAATATGGACGCCATAACGGATCTCGAACGA
>JAKLES010000242.1 GCA_022711575.1 Deltaproteobacteria bacterium
CAAAATCCGTTTGCTGCTCGGGTAAAAACTTCAACTGGGTTTGCGAACCTTTTAAAAATCCCTTGCCCAGAAATCCTCCGGAACCAATTGCAATCATCGATTGAATGATGTGGTAACCGGCGCCCAGCGGGTCACTTTCCGGCGAAAGAAAAGTCAGCAATCTGTCTTTTTGATAGTCTTTTAAGAAGAGCCAGGCTATGGGTAGCATGGCCAGCACGCTGGCAACGACGATCAAGATGGACTTCCAGTTCATGCCGATAAAAAGAACAATTGAAGCGGAAACAATAATAATCATTAACGCCGTCCCCAGATCAGGTTGTTTTAAAATGAGGACGCAAGGTACTATCACCATCAGGAAAGGAACAAATAATTCTCTCAATAAATATGGTTCATTGGATTTATGATCGTCAAAATACCTGGCCAGGGCGATAATAATAGTCACCTTCATCAATTCGGAAGGTTGAAATAAAATAAATCCGAAAGAGATCCATCTTTGTGCGCCGTTGGCCGTATGACCGAATAAGGCCACAAACACCAGAGATGCAATAGAAATAGCATAAATAATATAAGCAGCCTGATTAATGGCATGGTAATCAATTAAAAAAATAATCACCATTAAAAACAGGCCAAACATAATCCATTGCAATTGTTTGATGTAAAGCGGTGCCTGATCATCACTGAGACTGAAGCCGGTTGAATAAATATTGATAATGCCGATGGCACAGATACACATCACCAACGCAAATAGCGTCCAATCAAAATTCTGGAGGATGCGACGATCATATTTTAAAAAAATCATTTTCTTCCTTAATGTAAATCGTGCCTCGCGGCATTTCATTCATTAGATATTCAATTAATCTCCGGTCGAACCGGCCGGCGGAAAAGTTACCGCAACCTGTTTTGTCTTTCCTTGTTTCTTGCCTTCAAAGTAAGCATTCAGAATCTTCCGAGCAATCGGAGCGGCAACGGCGCCGCCACCTCCGGCGTTTTCGGCAACAACAACAATTGCAATTTCAGGACTTTTCATCGGAGCATAACAAACAAACAAAGCATGGTCTTTATGAAATGCGGCTATTTTTTTCAGACGGCGGGCTTTTTCGTTTTGCGGCAACCCAATCACTTGTGACGTTCCTGTTTTGCCGCAAACGTCTGCATCAGGCCTACGCGCCGCAGCGCCGGTGCCTCCTGGTTCATTCACCACGCCCCAGAGCGCGCGATGGAGCACCGCGAGTGTTTGCGGACTCAATTTCAGTTCTCCTTTTTTTTCGGGCAAATATTCCTTTTGAATGCTGCCGCCGGATAGTTCGATCCGTTGAACAAGACGCGGTCGCCACCGGGTACCCCCGTTGGCCAAAGCGCTGTATGCTTGAACCAACTGCAGCGGGGTTGTTAAATTAAATCCCTGGCCGATGGATACCGATACCGTTT
>JAKLES010000243.1 GCA_022711575.1 Deltaproteobacteria bacterium
AGATTTGCTGCTGCTTGCAAAAATGCAGTAAAACGTTCGGGAGGAGAAATGCCGACAATTAGTCAATTGGTTCGTAAAGGTAGAACCCAAATTAAAAGAAAAACAGATGCTCCGGCTTTGGCCGGTTCGCCGCAGCGCCGTGGAGTGTGCACGAGGGTTTATACAACAACACCCAAAAAACCGAATTCGGCTTTGCGTAAAGTGGCCAGGGTGAGATTGACCAGCGGCTATGAAGTATCGTCGTATATTCCCGGCATCGGTCACAATCTGCAGGAACATTCGGTTGTGTTGGTTCGCGGCGGTAGAGTAAAAGATTTGCCCGGCGTAAGATATCATATCGTCAGAGGCACTTTGGATGCTGTTGGTGTTGCTGACCGCAAACAAAGTCGATCAAAATATGGTGCTAAAAAGCCCAGCTAAGCGAAGGACAAGAAAATGCCTAGAAGACGCGAAATTGAAAAAAGGGATATTTTACCGGATCCCAAATATAACAATAAACTAGTTGCTAAGTTTGTGAACTCTTTACTCAAAAGAGGGAAAAAGAGTGTTGCGGAAAGTATTTTATATGGCGCTTTTGATATTATTGAAAAAAGGGTCAAAGAGCAACCGGTTGAATTTTTCGAAAAGGCCGTCAATAACGTGAAACCGGTGATTGAAGTAAAGTCACGGCGGGTGGGTGGTTCAACTTACCAGGTGCCGACGGAAGTTGTGCCAGCCAGACGTACCGCTCTGGCTATACGCTGGTTGATTTCCAATGCGCAGGAGCGCACCGAAAAGACCATGCGTGAAAAACTGGCTGCTGAATTAATCGACGCCGCGAATAATCGGGGTGGCGCGATCAAAAAAAGAGAAGCCGTGCATAAAATGGCGGAGGCGAACAAGGCCTTTGCACATTATAAATTTTAAAAGAATTGACTGTTAAATGACAAGGAAACCAACCATTCAAAGTTAAGGAGGAAAGGTGAGATGGCAAAGAAAAAATTTGAAAGGACTAAGCCGCATTTAAATATAGGGACAATCGGTCACGTGGATCATGGTAAGACCACGTTAACAGCCGCAATTACCAAGTATCTGGCGAAAAAAGGTTTCGCGGAATTTCGGGCCTTCGACTCTATTGATAATGCGCCCGAAGAAAAAGAGCGTGGCGTTACGATCAATATTTCCCATGTGGAATACGAGACGGAAAAAAGACATTACGCTCATGTGGATTGCCCCGGCCATGCCGACTATATTAAAAATATGATTTCTGGCGCTGCTCACATGGACGGAACAATTCTGGTTGTTGCCGCCTCCGATGGTCCGATGCCTCAGACCCGTGAACATATCCTCCTTGCCCGTCAGGTGCAGGTTCCTTACATTGTCGTTTATCTGAATAAAGTTGATCTGGTTGATGATCCCGAACTGCTGGATCTGGTTGAACTCGAATTA
>JAKLES010000244.1 GCA_022711575.1 Deltaproteobacteria bacterium
AATTGCTCAGTATCAGGAAAGCTTTTTATACCTTCGGGTGAGTCTTTCATCTAAGGATGCCTCCTTCGGGATGCTTCCAAAGGTCACTCCTAAATTCGGTGCGGGGGGATCTCTGCCGGGCCTGGAGTTTGGGGCTCCAGCCCTTCTCATTCCTTCTCATGATTTTTCTCTCCTCCATTTATTTGTGAGTCCTTATTATCTTTGTGGTTATTTAATTGTTTTGGTTGCATCTCTGCCTACATCCTGCAATGCCGCCCTAAGAGACTTTTCCCTTATGCCGACTTCTTGAAGTCCGTGGGTAATGACTCCTTCATGTGCAGCCACAAACTCCTCGGAGGTGATTAGGCCCTTCACCTTAAGAAGGTCGATAGTAGCAGCCTGGATACGCCTAATCTGAGTGGTGAGCGAGAACAGGTCTTTGACGTTGGACAAGATCAAGTTCAAGTCGAAATCGTTTCTGTTGGATGTAGATGGGCTATCTTCTAAATTTGACATTGAAACCCTCTGAGATTTGGGTTTAATAGATCTCGTATAAATAGATAGCTCACGCTACCAGCGAGTTAAAGTCAAAAAACATAGAGGTGGCTGATACCTATTTCTTTCTGAAAACGAACACCCTGGACCCAAAAGAGTTAAGCTCAATCTTACGATCTACAAGCTTGTGATACCTCAGGGTGTGCATGGATACGCGGATCTGCTTGGGGCGGTAGGTCTCACCCTCCTGAGCAGAGAGCCGCGATGCTATGTCGGCTATAGATAGCCATTTATCGGATTTTTCAAGGACTCCCATTATGAGATCCTGGAGGCTACCCACTTACTACCTCCTGTTGAACCTGGCTTCAGGCGGCCATTGCTCGGACCACCTTAGCTCCTCCTCTGCCTGGAGATAAGTCATGTCGGCCAACTCGAAGTAATACTGGATTACGTCGGCCCCGCTCATGAGGCTTGGCAGCCTGTCTCTTATGGCCTTCTCCCTCGTAACTCGGTATAATCTGTCTCCATTCCTCGTAGCTCCTTCCACCCGGATAAACCTCGGAAAGGCGTAGGCGTTCCCGTCTAAATTCCGCCCAGGGAAGGCGTGGAAGGTGATCTGGACACCGTCTTGTAGGCCACCTAAAACACCATCCATTTCTGTCGCACTCATCAGCCTGAATGAGCCCATCATCCCTGATAGCCTGGGATAATGCCGCTGGAAGTATCCTGAAACTTGTTTGAAGTCGTAAATATCAATCTCGGAAAATAACATTTCTGATCCCACCTCACTTAATTCTCATACCACCGAACGCCGGTGCTATGCTTGTAACCGATGCCAAGGACTCCTGCATGGCTTCTATGGCCTCGTCGGAAGCTTTCTTCAGAGCAGCCAGCTTGGCCTTCATGTCTAGCCTCGCTGGCGGGTCGGCTACAGGAT
>JAKLES010000245.1 GCA_022711575.1 Deltaproteobacteria bacterium
TTACGCGTCGCGCCTGCATTATTTTACCGACTGGCTCAGAGACAATGAAAAGAAAAAAGTATTGAGGGATGTCACGCGTCTTTTTAACGGCAAGCCCAAGCGCAAAAAGATCAATTTCATGACCATGCATCGCGAATTATATGCCGGCTTGAAAAATGAAGAGCAGCTGGGCAAAATGTTGCTTGTGGAAGAAAATCTTTCCCGCAGAGCTTTTTATATCATCGATAGGGACAAGGTTGCCCGGATGCAATCGGCGATTCAACAAGGTGACATCATCGCCTTTGCGACGGATCAGGAGGGGTTGGATGTTGCGCATGTCGGTTTTGCCGTAAGGCAAGGCAGACAGCTTCATTTGCTTCACGCATCGAGCAAAGAAGGTGCCGTGATTATCTCCAAAGAGACGCTTCCGGCTTACCTGAAGTTCAATAAGAAATTTACCGGTATCCTTGTCGCGCGTTTTTTATGACAGGCTTGTGGACAGCTTGCCTCTAACAGAGCGCTCGACGATTCATGAACCATCGTCAGGCTCTCTTGAGAAACGCCGGACTCTCGTACAATTTCACCTTTATTTTTAGGAATACATGTATTAAAATAAAGACAAGAAATAAAAAAATTAAACGGAGGCAACTATGAACAGTGTCAGGGATATTCTCAATACGAAGGATGGTAAGATTCAATCCATTTCTCCCAAGGCGACGGTGTACGAAGCCCTGGAGAAAATGAGCGAGAAGGAAATTGGCGCTCTGGTAGTTATGGAGAATAAAAAAGTCGTGGGCATCGTTTCGGAAAGAGATTATGCCAGAAAAATCATCCTTCAGGGAAAAACCTCTAAACAAACTTTAGTGAAAGAAGTCATGTCTTCCCATTTGTTTTCGGTTACCCCTGATACCAGCGTGGAAGATGCCATGGTTCTGATGACAGGGAAACATGTACGGCATTTGCCTGTTTTTGAAAAAACCAAATTTGTCGGCATCATTTCTATCGGTGACGTATTGAAATTAATTATTTCCAACAAAGATTTTCTCATCAATCAACTGAGCGATTACATTGCAGGGAAATATTATTAGAATTAAAAATAATTTTTCGCGGGTTCGCCTTCATAAAACGTGGCTACAAGGGTGGCCTTGAGAATAGAGGGCTTTTACGGCTTCCAGAATACCTCCTTGCCAAACGTCAAAACATTTGCGCTGATGAATGGCAGGAGGCTGCTCACCAATAGAGACACGTCAGAGACAGGTTCGGGAAGAAAGCGTTCACCGTTGTTGCGGTGTGATTTGTATCGGCGGCGAGTTCTTTGCCGGGATCGCTGCCTTGTTCGCGATGATCAAGTTTTTGAAATATTCACTTTCAGTCTCCAACAAAAAATGTCCATCTTTAATAAGTCATAAT
>JAKLES010000246.1 GCA_022711575.1 Deltaproteobacteria bacterium
GCCATGCCCCGCTCTTTACCATAGGACAGAAGCGTCATGATATTCTGTATGGTGGCGGTAAGGTATTCCTGAATACGAACCCGCCAAAGTCTTCGCCAACGTGCCCGCTTGAAACCGTATCGCGTTGCGCGGGCAAACGAACGTTCCATGAGATGCTGACGAGTATGGATGTCTTTTTCTGCTGTTTGTGATTGCGCAGCATTTCGCATTTTGTCCAACTCTTCCTGACGGCGATGCCGCTTAAGAGATCGGCCACTTCTTGATGCGGTGCACTGATTGACAAGATGGCAGGCAAGGCAGACCTTGGCTGAACATTTATACTCCAAAGCATCCCGTTTCGTATGATAGCTCCTTTTCTTTAAACGCTGACCGGCGGGACACCGATAGGTATCGGTTTCCGGATCATATTGAAACGCTTCTTCGGTAAAGATGCCTCGACGGCTTTCTCTTCCCTGCTGACTTCTTTTCAAATCGGGAATATGTGCGTTGACACCCAGATCGCAACAGGTAAGATAATTTTCTACTGTGCCATACTTGGTATCCGCAACCACCGTGTCCGCTGCCTTCTGTGTGTTGTCCTGATGCATGGCCAGAAGCGTTGACAGCAAATGGGCTTCGTTGATTGCACCCGGCGTTACCTCGCAAGCGGTGATAATTTCCGCTTGGGCATCAACGCTTCGGTGCGTCTTATATTGTAGTTTCGGTTTGCCGGCTCCCTGGCTGGTTACAGAAGCATCGGGATCGGTAGTGGAAATATGGTTGCGATTAGCAGCGCCTGTTTTCGGTTCATGATCTTCTTCGGGATTTTCTTTCTCTTCCAATCGGGATTCGAGTTCATTAAAACTTCTGACGAGATGGATTTTTAATGTTTCTTTATTTACCTTGACAACAGAATTGTTGGAGGCGTCCGCCTGAACCAGGCTGGAATCCATAAATAGCTTGGAGCCGTCCACCAAGTCTGCTTCTACGCATTGCCAAACAATACGTTCAAAGAACCGCTGGAAGGCTTCCACGCCCCAACGGTTGCGTGCTTTGCTCAGTATGCTATGGTTCGGAATCTCACTGTCCAGGTCATAGTCTAAAAACCACAGCCAGTCCAGGCGCATCGGCAGGGTATTCATCAACTCACGCTCCGATCGAACATTATATAAAATCAAAAGAAGCATCATCTTGAGTATCACGGGCGGAGGTACCGAGACGTTCCCTTTTCCACCGTAGCAGTCTTTGACCTCCTGATAGATAAATTCAAAATCAATGTGCTTCCGAATCTTCCTCAAAACGGAAGTGGCTGGAATACGATCATCAAGATTAAATGAATGATAAAAGAGTTTCGGCTGTGCATCCGGTTGATAGCCCATCATAACGGTTGCTCTCCTAA
>JAKLES010000247.1 GCA_022711575.1 Deltaproteobacteria bacterium
ACACCCACTCTGCCCAACCTTCGGGAAATTTAGGGTCGTCAAGATAGAGTTTAAACCCATCCGCACAAGTCCCGTCAGCCTTCATCCCGTTACCCTTATTCGCATACTCCATTACAGGGATAGCCTCGCCAGCATCAGCGCAAGCACCAGCCTTACGGCATAATTCTATGAACTCGCTAAACTTGGATTTCAGTGTCAGCATATCAATTCCTTACGCAGCTTTCGTAATGGTCATCAGTCCCGACCCGTTCCATGTGATCGTCAAATCACCTGCAGTCATGTCAACAGGCCCGCCTAAATCCACATAACAAAGAGCGTCCTTACCGGCATCGGTATAATTGTAAACAATCGCCCAATACGCATCATTGTCATTAGAAGCGTCCTGCGCCCATGTCGGATTAGTAGCAGAATCAATCGTCACCACACCCGCAGCCTCGGTAACCAAGTCAGCCAGCGTCCCCAAATCAATCCCTCCGGTTACATACGTCCCGGAAGTACCCACCTCGGTAAAGTCACCCAAAGTAGGTGTCGCAAAACCCGCAGTCGGTGTAGCCGTATTGTCGCATATCGCACAGTAAAAATGATCCGAAGCCGCCCAATCCCCATCCAGCATCTTCGCCATCGCTTCTTCAAAAACTACCAAGTCGCCTCTAGCCATATCTATTCTCCTTTAAACCCTTTTTATAATTTTGCGAAAATTTTGGAGCCGGTGAAAGGAGTTGCACCCTTGACCGTCTGCTTACAAGGCAGTTGCTCTACTGTCTGAGCTACACCGGCCTTTTTGTAATTTCGTATGGATACAGCACACTAAATTTACGCACCGTGAGGCTCAGGGGTACGGGTGGGGGTACCCTTTTCCTTCATTCCCTGACTGCCAGTTCCCCACTTTGTGTCTTGTTTTGCCCTTCTTCCTCCACCACTGTTTTCAATGTTTACATAATACTTCTTATGATACCTTAGTCATGCTTGTAAGTATGTGTTATTATGGTGGATGGTGTATAACCTATAATCAACTACTAGTATCGGCGCGCCTTCTCGGTCTATTCTGGCTTACTTTCATCGATGTCTATTACTTCTCCCTCCACTTTGCCTGTTTCCTGGGACTTGATTACACACCCGATCAGACCTCGGATGTCCACAGCTTGGATGCTTGTCGCTTCCCCTCTAAGTAGTTGAATCTTATCATTTAATACTGCGGTTGCTAGGACTTTCTGACTTAGGCTAGCCTTTTTTAGATCATCGTCCCCAATTGAATTTACTATCTTTGATTGTAAACTTTCGAATACTTTATCTTTATTGCCTGTAAATAGTATTGTATCAGGGTTTGATTTATAGTCGTGAACTAATTGTGATATTCTTTGG
>JAKLES010000248.1 GCA_022711575.1 Deltaproteobacteria bacterium
CATTCTGAACCTCGTAAAGTCCGTTATATCGGTCAGGCATGGGAAAGCCACGTTAAAGCCGTTGTTGAACCAGCGTTGAAGTTCTGGTGGCCTAAGAGAGTTCCTATTGAAACGAGAAAGAATAATCAGGGTGTTGAGTATTTGTGGGTATCTGGAAAGAGGGGATCAATCGAGATACTTTCCAATGTTCAAGACTCCGATGTGTTTGAAGGATGGAACGGGGATTTAGTTATTTATGACGAACCTCCTAAGAGAAATGTTCGCGTTGCCGCTGCTAGGGGTTTGATTGACCGCAAGGGAAGGGAGTTATTCTGTATGACCCTTCTTAAAGAAGCGTGGATCAGCAGAGAGGTTATTAACGCGACACTTCCTAACGGTGAGCCGGATATGTCAGTGTTCAACATCACGGGGGATATTTATTCAAACGTAGGCTACGGGATAACCAAAGAGGGTATTGACCAATTCGCTAAGACCCTTACTGAAGACGAAAAGAAGGCGCGTTTATACGGGAACCCGTCTTATATGTCCTCACTGGTTTTCCCCCGTTTCAAGCGTCATACACACGTCAAAGAACGGTTTAAGATACCTTTGGACGCTTTAATTGACATTCAGATTGACTTTCACCCTTCTAAGAAATGGGCTGTGGTATTTCTTGCCACACTCAAGAACGGATTTAAATATGTATGTGACGAGATATGGGACAGGGGAAATCCGAAGTATATCGCTGAAGAAATTGTTAGGCGAATCCGAGAACGAAGTTACGAAAGAATCAACTCCATCGGCATTGACCCTTTGGCAAAGGGAGGCGAGGGAAATGACATCGACGTATATACGATTATGTCTGAATCCCTTGCGTCTAGGAATTACCCTCTTGAGACTGCATCTAAAGACAAGGATGTGGGGATAGCGATTGTCAACAATCTTTTATGGACGGAAAACGAAATGCCGGGACTATTCTTCTTTAAGGACTGTGTAAAGACCATCGAGCAGACTGAGAACCTCATGTATGACCCTGAGACTTTAAAGCCTCAAAAGACGGACGATGATTTTACGGAGTGCCTCTACCGATGCGCTTTAAAGAATACGGAATGGTACGCAGAATATGAACATAAGACTAGATATGAAGAAACGAGGGTCATGTTATGAGTTGCCAGCAGTGCGGAGAATGTTGCCGGTGGATCGGGTTTTCGTACGGCAAGATGCCGCAAGTGGCGATTGATTTCTACGAAACGAGAGGGTTCAAGGTTGTGAATAGGGGTCAGGATATTCAGACAATTTATCTGCCTTCTGTCTGCCCTCACTTACAGGACGACAACACTTGCGGAATACAGGACACGA
>JAKLES010000249.1 GCA_022711575.1 Deltaproteobacteria bacterium
TTTCAGACCACTGATTAACAAATATAAGTTTTCTTATTATGATGATGTAATCCAGTGTTATATAACCGGTAATAACTCGCAGAGTTATTCTGGTTATTAACACATTTTCTTTTTGGGTTACTTTTTTCTTTTGTTAACATCTCCGATTTCTGTTAATATCACGCCACAGACCTATACAGGCTTGCCGGGATCTTTCGACCAATACCCTGATGGCATAGCCGGTTGTTGTAGTAGTCAAAATACCCCTTCAGTCCCTGGTATAACTCAAGACCGTCAGAAGGCACCTTGATGTAAACGTAATCGTACTTGACAGATCTCCACAGTCTTTCTATAAAGATGTTATCAATAGCCCGACCCTTGCCATCCATGCTGATCCTGATATCTTCCTTCTCCAGATATTCAATCCAATCATGACAGGTAAACTGACTTCCCTGATCCGAGTTAATGATCTCCGGCTTCCCATGCCTGGCAATAGCCTCTTTTGTGACATTAAGGCTGCAGCTGGCATCAAGAGTATTGGATATGCCCCAGCCGACAACATAACGGCTATAAACGTCTATTATCGCTGTCAGATAGAGAAAGCCCCTGGGCATAGGAATGTATGTAATGTCAATTGCCCACACCTGGTTCGGACGGATTATTTTCAGATCCCTCAGAAGATAGGGTCTGATATACTTCGCCTGACCAAGCCGGCTCAGGTTCTTCTTTGGGTAAATTGCCATCAACCCCATTAACCTCAGTAATCGACGGACCCTCTTATGGTTGGCAAGTATACCAAGGGTAAGAAGAAAATCACGCATCCTTTCTACTCCTTCTGAAGGATGTTCAAGATAATGCTCATCCATCAGTCTCATAAGCTTCAGATTATCCTCGCTCTCTCCCAGGGGCTTGTAATAAAAACTGCCCCGGCTTACACTTACCAGGTTGCACTGGCAGCGGATGCTCAATGGCTCTTCACGGTTAACCATACCACGCCGCTCAGCTAAAGACCCAGTTTCTTCAAGTTTTTTTTTAAAAACTCTCGCTCCATCTCTAACTGACCGATCTTGGCATACAATTTCTCGAGATCAGCATCTTCCTTCTTATCATGTCCCGGTTTGTCAAATAGCTCCGGAGCACGGTCCAAAAACTCCTTCTTCCAACGTGATATCATGTTAGGATGGATACCATACTTCTGGGAAAGCTCGCTTAATGACTCCCGCTCCTGTAATGCCTCAATCGCTACTTTTGCCTTAAAGGCTGATGAATGTTTTTGTCTTTTCGATTTCATAATGCACTGGTTTAAAGTTATCAAATTTAACTTTAACCAGTGGTCTCAATTCAGGGGAGTATTATA
>JAKLES010000025.1 GCA_022711575.1 Deltaproteobacteria bacterium
ATTCGATGCCATCAAAGATTATATTGTTGTCAGATAAGTGTTTTGGACTTTAACTTTAAAGGAGGGTATATTATGAAAAAAGTTTTGATTTTAGCATGTGCGTTTTTGTTTATTGCCACAATGGCATTTGCCGCGGGACCCAATAAGTATCAGGTTACAGGACCGGTTCTGGAAATTAAAGGGGATGTCATCGTGGTTAAGAAAGGGAACGATAACTGGGAAGTCAGCCGCGATGCCGCGACAAAGGTTACAGGCGATTTGAAGGTCGGCTCCAAAGTCACGATTGAATACAAGATGATCGCGACCAAAATCGATGTAAAGGAAGATAAGAAAGCGGACGCGAAAAAGAAGAAATAAGAAATATTGTTTGTCAACAACCGGGCGGCGCTCCTTCACGGCAAGGTGGGAGTCGCCGCTTTCATTTTCACGGATTATTCATTACTCCCCTTATTTGAACCATTTTTTCTTACGGCCGAAGTGGCCCGCCGAGGAACGAAACAGCCGATCCATGAATCCTTCCTTAAATTTGTGATCGTAAATGCCATTCTGTTTTTTCTCCTCCTGCTCGCGCTCGATATCCTTGAGGCTTGGATAGTAGGCCGTATCATCGATCAGTATTTTTTTTGTTTGCATTACGTTTTGCTGGCTTGTTTCGGGGATGATCGATGTTTGCTGATCCCTTGTGGATACCCTTGCCGGGACTTCGTCACGCTTGGGCCTCGACTGTTTCAGACTAGGTAGCCTGTAGGGTTGCTTTTTTAACGCCTGAAGGGCCTTTTCTACGATAACGGAGTAACTCTCCCCCGTTTTTTCCTTCTCCTCGGTCAGGATTATCCGGGCCTCCTGGGATAGTAATACAGTGATAGAAGTCTTTCCTTCGGCCTTTTGCCGCTTCCGCCAGTTATTTGTTCTATCTGATTGTTTATTCATTCGTTTTATCCGTTACAAGCAACACACTTGTGCGTTACTTGTAACATCTGTTACGCGATTTTTCAAGATATTTTTTCATATTTCCGAACTAATCAAGCAACTCCCTTAAGGGAAACACCAGGTTCTTCAGATCATTATACGGCGAGTCCGGCAGAAACCCAAGATCGGGACCTGTTTAAGTAAATTTTGATAATTTCCAAGGTCAAAGACCGTAATCTATATTCCACACATAGAAATGACGAAAATAATATTTCTTGACAACTAGACGACCGGTCTATTATGGAAGCGAATGCGAAGCAAAAATTAAGGAGACCGCCCGTGGAAATCTACGAAGAACTCAGGAGCATTCTAGATTCGCATCCCTCAACGGCACCCAGAGGAGTTGGCATCGATGAAATATTGCGCATCCTTTTTACCCCCGAAGAAGCGGCCATTGCAGTTCAAATGATCTTCAAGCCAAAAAGTGCAGCCAGCCTGGCTCATGCAGCCGGCGTTCCTGAAAACGAGACGGGGAAACGTCTGGACTCCATGGCTGATAAAGGCGTTATCTTCTCGAAGAATAAGGATGGCAAAAAACTCTATGGGCTGGTGCCGCTCATTCCGGGCGTTTTTGAGTATCCCTTTATGAAAGGCGGCGGCTCTCCCATTCATGACCGCTTGGCCAGGCTCTGGGAAGCATACCATCATAACAGCCTCGGTGCGTCCTTTTCCGGAAACCCGACCCCCCTCATGCGCGTGGTTGCCGTAGAAAAATCAGTTACCCCGCACGATCGCATTCATCCTTATGAAGAGGTCAAACATTTGATAGAAAGTGCCAATTATGTTGCTCTGGCTAAATGTGCCTGCCGGGTAAGCATTGCAAAGTGTAATAAGCCTAAAGAGGTCTGCCTGATGTTTGACGGGACCGGTGAGTTTCTTGTGGAGAGGGGTTTTGCGCGTCAGATCAGTAAAGAAGAGGGCATCAGAGTGCTGGATCAGGCGGAGGCGGCTGGACTGGTTCACACCAGCAACAACAGCGCGGATAGAGCCAGTGTTATCTGCAACTGCTGCCCCTGCTGCTGCACGATTCTGCGCGGCAGAACCCAATTGAATCATCCCCATGCCTTTGAACCCAGCCGATTTGCAGCCTTGGTCAAACGTGAAGACTGCATCGCTTGTGGATTGTGCGCCGATGAACGTTGTCCGATGCAGGCCATCGAAATCAGGGATGATGCCTCCTTTGTTCATGATGAAAAATGCATCGGCTGTGGACTGTGTGTTTCGACTTGTCCCTCCGGGGCAATGGGTTTGATCGAAAGGAAACAAATCCCTGCGATCCCGGCAACAACCCAGGACATGGCCGTCAAAGTGCTGCAAGAGAAAGGAAGGCTCGAAGCCTTTATGAAAGTCATGCAGCGTTAAGGGCGACAGGATTTATTATGGCAACAACGAAAGTTAACACACGTGAGGAGATCGTCCGCAAAGGAGCCCAGCTGATCCATGCCCAGGGATACAAAGCTACGGGTATTCAGCAAATCCTTGATGCTGTGGGCATTCCCAAAGGTTCATTTTATTTTTATTTTAAAAGCAAGGACGATTTCGGTTGCGCGGTCATTGATTACTTTTCCCTCACCATCGGTGAGATTTTTTCCGGACATTTGCGTGATGCCGGCATGACACCCTTTGAACGACTGACCAAGCTTCTAGACTATTATGAATCAGCCTTCAATCAGAGCGGGGCGACTCTGGGTTGCCCCATCGGCAATCTGTCGCTGGAGCTTGCCGATGCCAATGAGGAATTGCGCAAACGCCTGCAAGCGGCTGTTGAAGGGTTTATCACTCAGATTGAATTCTGCCTGAAAGAAGCAAAGAAGAGTCGGCAATTGCCGGCCGGACTCAATACGGCGGACACGGCAAGCCTTATCTTTCACGGACTGGAAGGTGCTATTCTGCACATGAAAGTTGCCAAGAGTGTCAAACCGATCCGGACATTTCGGCGATATTTAAATGCCTGCCTGGCAGGAAATAAAGATATGGAGGTGATGTAGTGGAAGATGTGAGACTGATAGAAGTCAAAGAAGAAATCATGGCCGATAATAACCAGGTGGCCGCAGGCGTCAGGGAGCGGCTCCGCAAAGAGAAGACCATGCTGCTGAATTTGATGTCCTCACCGGGTTCAGGAAAGACCAGTCTTATCCTCCGGACCGTGGAAGGACTGAAAGGTGGTGTGAAGCTTGGTGTCATTGAAGCGGATATTGATTCCACGGTGGATGCACAGAAAGTTGCCGCCCGCGGAATAACTGCCATTCAGCTGCGAACGGGAGGGTTCTGCCATCTGGACGCCACAATGGTCACGCATGGGATCGATGCCCTGGCTGCCCATGATTTCGACCTGATCATCATCGAAAATGTGGGAAACCTGGTCTGCCCTGCTGAGTTCGATACGGGCGCTCATAAAAACGTGATGATCCTGAGCGTTCCCGAGGGCGACGACAAGCCGCTCAAATACCCGCTGATGTTTACCATCTGTGATGTCCTGCTGGTTAATAAAATCGATTACCTGTCGCTAAGCGATTTTGATCTTGCCGCATTGCGCGAAAGAGTTCTAACCTTGAATCCCCGTATTAAAATTATCGAGGTATCCTGTAAAACGGGCGCGGGCATCGAGGATTGGATTGCGTGGCTTCAGAAAGAAGTCGAAGCGCTTCGTTTGGGATCAAAGGAGTAAATGATCATGACTCAAGAGATGATTATTCTGCTTTCTACCGCGGCTTTTCTGGGTTTCTTTCACACCCTGCTGGGTCCCGACCACTATCTTCCTTTCATTTTCACGGGAAAGGCAGGACAATGGTCAATGGCCAAAAAAGCATGGATCACCGTGACTGCAATATCTTCTCAGGGAAGCCGGCGTTCCCTCCGGTTCAGCGATTTTGCAATATCAGGAAAAAGAACGGATATGAAACAGTTTCATGCAATTATTTTATCACTGCTGATTATTCCTCTACTTGCAGCACCTGTAATGGGTTCAGATGATTGGAAAGAATTTTATACGGGCAGGATGGGGAATGTTGCTTCATATAAGAAGGGAACGAGTGAAGAAAGTCGGGAGAAGTATGTCATTATAGTCAAGGAAGTATTTTCTGATCAAGGAAGAGAAAGCTATATTCAAGACAGAATAAAAAAAAATCTTTCAACAGAAGGGTATGAAAAACTATCTAATATTCAGTCCACGAGTGAGATGGACTGTGCCAAAGAGAGGATTCTGAATAAATCTGTCTTCTCCTTTGATGTGGATGGTAAATTATTGAATTGTCATTTCGCTATTGAACTAAAATGGATGAAGATGCCGGATAATCCGTTTTTCAATGCTTTACGAAAAGAAGTCTGTGAAAGACCGCTAATAAAATGAAAGGAATAAATATGAAAAAGATTCGTTTGGTTATTTTTTTATCATTGGTGATCATTTTTCTCATGGTAGGTTGTGTGAAGAGTCCATCCGTTCCGGTAAAAGATGAACCGAGTGTAAAGCCACCCATGGTTGAACCTTCACATGCAAAAACTCAAACTTCAGAATCAACCATTTTAAAACCACCCAGGGTAGCATCCAGAGTACCAGACAGTAATGTTTGGGAGCATTTTGGAAAAACTAAAACGGGTGATAACTATTATAATAAAGCAAATATCACGAAATCATCGAATATTGTATCCGTCTCAACGTGTAAAATTGTTACGGATGATTGCAGGAAACAGACAATTGAAGCAGTGAAGAAATATGATTTGGAGAAATCTATCAAATACCAAAGCTATGACCGGGAAGTTGTTTTGTGGAACATTGACTGTAAGAATAAACGGTCTAAAGTCAAAGAGGTGATACGTTATGACGATCAGGGAAATGTATTAGACAGCTCCACATTTAACAATGAAGAATGGGAAAATATTCTAGTCCTGACCGGAACGGATAGTTTACGGAAAATACTTTGTGTGGCTCAGGAGAAACCTTTGAAAAAGAAGAAATAGCTTAGGTTTTATGCCATCAACATTAGATATACTTTTCTTCTGCTGATTAAAAACAAAACAGCCGGGCACATGATTGCTGCACCGGCTGTTTGTTTTTCAAGACCCGACGAAAGAATTATTTCTTTTTCGCGGATGTTTTCTTTGAGACAGTTTTCTTAATCGCCGCTCTTTTTGGCGCCGCCTTTTTTATGGCAACTTTCTTGGCTGCCGGTTTCCTGGCTACAGCCTTTTTAACAACGGGTTTCTTTGCCACTGCTTTTTTCTTCACGGTCTTTTTAACAGCCGGTTTGGCTTTGGGTTTGGTCACCACCACTTTCTTGGCCGCCTTGGCGGTTTTCTTTTTCGCGGGCGCTGAGTTTTTGAAAGCTTCTTTCGCTGCGACGAGGCCGGCAATGACATTTTTAGCCGCCTTGACTACCGCTTTTTTCAGTGGCGCAGCCTTCTTCACGGGCGCTGCATTTCTTAAAGCAGCCTGTGCCGCAGCCAGTCGGGCAATGGGCACCCGGAAGGGCGAGCAGCTCACGTAATTCAGACCGGTCAGATGACAGAACTCGATGGAACTCGGCTCCCCGCCGTGTTCGCCGCAGATGCCGACTTTCAGTTTCGGATTCACGCCGCGGCCCTTGGCCACGGCCATCTGGACCAATTGGCCCACACCGTCGCGGTCCAGCACGCGGAACGGATCGACGGGCAGGATCTTCTGGGCGACATATTCGGGTAGGAACTTGCCCGCATCGTCGCGGCTGTAGCCGAACGTCATTTGCGTGAGATCGTTGGTGCCGAAAGAGAAGAACGCTGCTTCTTTGGCGATTTCATCGGCCGTGACGGCTGCGCGCGGCACTTCAATCATGGTGCCGACGGAGTAATCAACTTTCACGCCAGTTTCTTCCATGACCTTTTTAGCTATGGCGACGATGATTTCTTTTTGTGAGGCAAGCTCTTTCACGGCGCCGACGAGAGGAACCATGACTTCAGGCCGTGCGTCCACACCTTCTTTGGTCAATTGGCAGGCCGCTTCAAAAATCGCGCGCGCCTGCATTTCCGTGATTTCGGGGAAAGTGATGCCCAGACGGCAGCCGCGATGTCCCAGCATGGGGTTGAATTCATGAAGCGACGACACTTTGGCTTTAACGGCGTCAATGGAGATGCCCATTTCACGGGCCATTTCCATCTGGGCGTCTTCTTCATGCGGAACGAATTCATGCAGAGGCGGGTCGAGCAGGCGGATGGTGACGCCGTAGCCTTCCATGGCGTTCAAAATACCGTAGAAGTCCTCGCGCTGCATGGGGAGCAGTTTGGCCAGCGCTTTTTTGCGCCCTTCCAGATTATCGGCCAGAATCATTTCGCGCACGGCCTTGATGCGGTCGCCTTCAAAGAACATGTGTTCGGTGCGGCAAAGACCGATGCCCTGCGCGCCGAAGTTGCGGGCGACGGCTGCGTCGTTTGGCGTGTCGGCGTTGGTGCGGATGCCCAGCTTCTTGGCTTCATCGGCCCACTGCATGATGATGCCGAAGTTGCCGGAAAGCTGCGCGGGGATTGTCTTGACTTCGCCCAGCATCACTTCGCCGGTGGAGCCATCCAGAGAGATGTAGTCGCCTTCTTTGATGACGACACCGTTGACTTTGATGGTTTTCTGCGAATAGCTGATATCGAGATCGCCGCAGCCGGAAACGCAGCATTTGCCCATGCCGCGGGCGACCACCGCCGCATGAGAGGTCATGCCGCCGCGCTGCGTCAGCACGCCTTGAGCCGCCGTCATGCCTTTTAAGTCTTCCGGCGAGGTTTCAATGCGCACCAGGATGACTTTTTCTTTGCGCTTGCTCCACGCTTCCGCATCATCCGCGTTGAAGACCACGCGCCCGGTTCCCGCGCCTGGCGAGGCGGGCAGTCCTTTGGTGATGACGTTGCGGGTTGCCGCGGGATCAAACGTCGGGTGGAGCAGTTGATCCAGGGACGCCGGGTCAATGCGTAAGAGCGCCGTCTTCTTGTCGATGAGTTTCTCATTGACCATATCGACGGCGATCTTGACTGCTGCGGCCGCCGTGCGCTTGCCGGTGCGGGTCTGCAGCATCCAGAGCTTCTGGTCCTGAATGGTGAATTCAATATCCTGCATTTCTTTGTAATGCTGTTCCAGTTTGTTGTAAACATTGGCCAGGTCCGAATAGGCGGCGGGCATATATTCTTCCAGCGAAGGATATTTTGCGGTCCGTTCATCTTCGGTGATGTTGTTGTCTTTGGCCCAGCGCAGGGAGCCTTCTTTGGTCACCTGCTGCGGGGTGCGGATGCCGGCGACAACGTCTTCGCCCTGGGCGTTGATCAGGTATTCGCCATAGAACAGGTTTTCACCCGTGGCGGGATCGCGGGTGAAAGCAACGCCGGTTGCGCAACTTTCACCCCGGTTGCCGAATACCATGGCCTGAACGTTAACGGCGGTGCCCCATTTATCATCGTAGCCGTTCATCTTGCGATACAGGACGGCGCGTGGCGTGTCCCATGACATGAAAACCGCGCCAATGGCGCCCCAGAGTTGTTCTTTGGGATCAGAGGGGAATTCCTTGCCTAACTTTGTCACGATGAGCTGCTTGTAACGGCTGACCAGTTCTTTCAGGTCATCAATGGTCAGGTCGAGGTCGGCTTTAACGCCTTTCTCAGCTTTGAGTTTATCCATGACTTCTTCGAACGGATCATGCGCGTCCTTGTCTTTTGGTTTTAAACCCATGACGACATCGCCGTACATCTGAACAAAGCGCCGGTAGGAATCCCAGCCGAATCTGTCGTTGCCGGATTTGCGGATGATGCCGTCAACGGTTTCATCATTCAGACCAAGATTGAGAACGGTGTCCATCATGCCCGGCATCGAGACGCGCGCGCCGGAGCGGACGGATAACAGAAGCGGATTGGCCGGATCGCCGAATTTTGCTCCCATGGAGCTTTCGACTTTTTTCAAGGCTGCTTCAACTTCCTTGGCCAGGCCTGAGGGGAATTGCTTATTGTTGTTATAAAATTCCACGCAGACATCGGTAGTGATCGTGAATCCCGCGGGCACCGGAATTCCCAAGTTGGACATTTCGGCCAGATTTGCTCCTTTGCCGCCGAGAAGGTTTTTCATTTCGGCTCTGCCTTCATTGATTCCCTTCCCGAATGTGTAAACACGTTTAGCCATATCTTTAATCTCCTTTAGAAAGAAATATTTTTCTGACGTAAAAACATAAGCGACGAGATTAATAATTGAAATAGTGGATGCTGTAAAGTATTTTTTCTTCCCTAAAGTAAAACCCCCGCCAGGGAATGCGCGGGGGCTTTACTTCTGGTACTATAATGGAGGGAAGGGTTTAACTAATTAGGGTTTTAAGCGCATCGACAACCGGTACGGTGAAAAGGGCGATGAGGATCGTGTAAAGGGCGAAAGAACCAATCGCTTCGCTTAAATACAGTTTGTCGTATTTACGTTTCAAAGAAACAATAATCAATCCGCCGATAATCAGGCAGCCAAAATGAAAGAAGGGGAACGCGGCGTTTCCAGCGGCGGTGAACTGGGCAAAACTGAAAGTAGCTGTTGTCAGAACAATAAAACCAACTAAAATAACTGTTTGCATAATTTTTTTCATGATTCTGATTCTCCACACCTTTGAAAAATTAATTAATATCATTGTCAATATGTTATGAAATAAGTATGCCAAATAACAAGGAGAGGGACAATATTTTTTAAGTAACTGAAAACATTGTAATTTTTAGTTTTATTTTGTTGTTCGGAAACACCCGGGCAAGGTTTAAAATTTATGGCGTTGAAAGAAACGTTCAATACTGAAAGATAAACGAATAAAACATTTAATGCATGCCGCCTGAAAATGGACGATAGAAAGCGGAGGGGGGCTTTTTTTCAAGGTGAGGATGATAATATTGATGCCACCCAAAACAATTTTTATTTCAAATAGATGCCGATAAATGACGCGTTGATCATAAATAAGTTTCCACCGGATAGGGCCGATCCTTTACGATTAATTAGCATTATGCTACAAGCTAACAATCATGAAAGAAAAGATGATCCGCAAAAATACACCCATCCACCATCAACATTCCTTTTCCGGTCGAAAATTCAAACGGCCGGAGGTGAAATTTTTCATGAAACCGGAGATTGCCTCGTCGCTTAAAAGTGTTCTGGCGCAAATCGGGAAGCCGGATGTCGCGCCTTTTGTTCCGGATGAATTTCAGGTACGCGCACTGGACGCCATCAAGCAAAATGATTGCCTGGTGATTGCGCCGACCGGTTCCGGCAAAACCTGGATCGCCAGAGAAGCTATTTTGTCCGTCATGGAAAAAGGTGGACGCGCCTGGTATGCTTCTCCTCTTAAAGCTCTGTCCAATTCCAAGTGGGTGGAGTTTGGCCTGCATTTTGATCCTGAAAATGTCGGCATTATCACCGGCGACACCAAGGAAAATACTGAAGCGCCGATCATTGTCGGCACGACGGAAATTCTGCGCAATCAACTCTATGACGCCATGCATCAGGGGATTGATTTGAATTGCGATCTGGTGATTCTCGACGAAGCGCATTTCCTGGGCGATGCCGACCGCGGCGTGGTCTGGGAAGAAATTATGATCTATCTGCCGGTGCGCGTGAATCTCCTTTTGCTTTCTGCCACCATCGGCAACGGTGATGAAATCGCTGCGTGGCTTGCCTCCATCCGCAAAAAACCCTGCGCCTTAATTCGAGAAGAAAAACGTCCCGTACCCCTGTATCCGATGTTTCTGCATCCATCCGGCTGTCTGCATCCTTTTCTGGACGGGAAAAAAGCCGGGCCGGCTGTCTCCGAGTTTTTAAAAAAGGATAAATTCCGACACCGGGGAAGCCATCGTCTGCCGGATTACGCGGGAATTACCAGAATTCTGGAGCGCTTCAACCTTCTGCCGGCAATTTTCTTTTTGAAGTCGCGCGCGGAATGCGACACGGCGCTTTCCTGCCGGCATGGGCTTACACCCATGAAAGATAACGAAGCATTTACTGACGATTTATACGAGCTGCTGGATCGTTTTCCATCGCTCGGCAGCCACCGGCAGATCAAAGCGCTGCGGTCGGCGGGATTGGCCGCGCATCACGGTGGACAACTGCCTGCCTGGAAACTGCTGGTTGAAGAAATGATGAATCGGGGACATCTGCGCGTGATCTTTGCCACCTCAACCATTGCCGCGGGCGTGAATTTCCCCGCCCGCACGATCGTGTTGTTTAATTCCGACCAGTTCAACGGCCATGATTTTGCATCGCTGTCCGCAACTGAATTCCGGCAGATGACGGGAAGGGCAGGCAGGCGCGGTCAGGACAACATTGGTTTTATGCTGGCGATTGCAGGCCGGTTTATGGATTTGGGACATATCAGAAAAATGCTCTCCGCCGCGCCGGAA
>JAKLES010000250.1 GCA_022711575.1 Deltaproteobacteria bacterium
ACTTAACGTCGGCAGGGTGGTGGAGGGGCATAACCATTATTATCCCAAATTCGGTTGTGTGAATATCTATTCAACCGACAGCAGTTAATGATCTTCAGGTCGCAGAGCGTTTTACGCCATTCGTATTTAATTAATATAGATTCCGCCGCTCTGTTTTCGGGCTCGAACGACACGCGATAAGAAGGTGAATATTCTTCCCGCCCATAACCAGTGCCGGCGCTTTCAGAAGCCCTAGATTGAACCGATGGCGAAGCTACTTTATCTTTAGCTTCGTTATGCCCGCGCTTCTCAGGCGCTAAGTAAGCATGACCCATTTGCGTCTCGTAACGTTGAATTTCCGGATAAGCTACAACAGCAATTACACCCATGGCTGATTCATCACCGAATGCAGCCGCATAAGAATCGGGGACATCGGTAAAATAAAAGCGGTTGATTTTGTCTTGCGCCGTCCGCCAGCCTGAATATTCATTAGTCGCATACGGCTCAAGAACATACATTCTTTCATTATTCTTGAGCCATGACTTTTCCCCTGAAATAATATTTCTACCGTCAACGGCAACAACAACACCAATTCTTCGATTGAGTTTATTGCGAACTATAATCCGATAACGGTCGCCCTTTATAGCTTCGGCATATACCTTTTTCAGCGTTGGATGACTTTTCATGAGGTAGAATGGTAGAGAATGGCCATTATCCGAGGCAATACTGACTTCTATCGTATCGCCGATTGGTGCGGCAGTGGCGCAGCCAACCCATATGAATAAAACCGTGCAGATAGCTAATAACTTTTTCATGACTCTTTCCTCCTCTAGGGGTGCATTTTGGTCTTTTGTTGTTTAGACAAAACACGAGGGAAAAAAGTTCCTAGCTTTTTATTTTTTCACAACTATATCTTTTGATTCCCAGAAGAAAGGTTGAATATTGTTAGAAATTGCACTCCTGATAATGGCAGGAAGTAGTGACTACCAAAAGCATGCTATAATAAAATAACCTATTGCAGATGAACAGTGCGATGAATCATTCTGCGATCGTTTTCCTGATAAGCGCGAAGATCCAGGCAATCTCCGCCTCGTCCAAACCGCTGGCGAACTCAACCACAGCCTTATCGCTTCGGGCAATGATACCTTTAGAACCAACCATCTTAATTAACGATAACATGAAGGAAGGCATAGGACGTCCGTCTGGCATCCGGGGAGTGCCGGTATCTCCAAGGGATACTTTCTTCATTCCGGGTGTCTCGGTATTGTTCATTACCTCTCGCAATGTGGGGGCCACAAGATCTTCCAGTTCGGAGACGGGAATCTCTGTAGTTGCGTGCTTCCCTTGCTTCAGAGC
>JAKLES010000251.1 GCA_022711575.1 Deltaproteobacteria bacterium
CAACGCGCAACCGAAGCCATGAAGCAATCCGGAATGTGGGAATAAAGCGTATAAAGAAGAAACGTCCATGGCATCATCCGTAAAAATACATCTTTTACAATGCGGCAGCGTGAGAGTCGATCGATCGCTTCCTTTCAGGGAAAAGACGATTCACCCGGCGCCTTTTACAGGTGTTTTCCGCAGGAAGACCTGTCAGGTCTGGCTGCCGATGTTTTCCTATCTGATAGAACATCCGAAGGGGTTGATCCTGATGGATACCGGCTGGCATACCGATGTCCGGGTCAACCAGATCAAACACCTGGGAATGATCCATTATCTGATCAACAAAGCGGATTTGCCTGCCGGTCAGGCGATTCATGAACAACTGGAACAACGCGGCATTAAAGTCAGCGATTTGGATTTTGTGGTATTAAGCCATCTTCATTCCGATCATGCCAGCGGTTTGAAACTGGTCCGTAGCGCAAAAAAAATTCTGGTCAGTGAACCGGAATGGATTTGTGCCAACGGTAAAGAGAAAATTCGCTATGTCCCGTCCATGTGGGAGGGCGTGAAGGTTGAAACCTACCGGTTCAGCCCTTCCGAATACGGCCCGCAAAAATCTTCATTCGATTTATTTCGGGACGGCACGGTGCAATTCGTTCACACGCCCGGCCATACACGGGGCCTGGCTTGCACACTGATTCAATCGAAGAATAAGTATGTTCTTCTGTTTTTTGACGCAGGTTATGCGAGAAAGTCTTGGGAAAAAATGATTCCTCCCGGAACAGCCGTTGATAAAGAACAGGCATGGGAAGCCCTGGGATGGGTTAGGAAAATGAGTCAACCGGAGGGATGCATCGCGTCACTTGCTTCTCATGATACCGGAGTCCAGCCGCAGACGATTGAATTATAAAGATAAAGAAGGAGAATATTAATGCCGGGGATAAAAGATTTACGAAATAAGATAACCATCATTACCGGAGCGGGATCGGGCATCGGACGATCGACTGCTCTGGCGTTTGCCCGGAAGGGCGCGGATCTCGTTATCGCGGATCTCAGCGAAGAGAGACTTGCCGAGGTAGCCAGGGAAATCGAAGTTTTGGGCGCGCGCGTATTGACCCGTCAAGTTGATGTTTCCAAGCGAGAGGAAGTGGATGCCTTTGCGAAATTTGTTCACCGTGAACGCGGGCGCGTCGATATCCTGCACAACAATGCGGGAGTGAATTTGAGCGGGACGGTGGCGGAATCGAGCATCGAAAACTGGGAATGGATATTTGGCATCAATTTCTGGGGTGTGCTCTATGGAGTCAAAGCGTTTCTTCCTTACATGATTGAACGCAGGTA
>JAKLES010000252.1 GCA_022711575.1 Deltaproteobacteria bacterium
TAATTTACCTGTGATATGAAATCACAGTTTTGTTCCGGGTAAGGAGAGGCCATGAAAGGATTATTTGCGCGCAAACCGATTGAGCTAATTATCAAAGAGCCTGAATATGAGCAGCACAAGCTGAAGAGGGTGCTTGGCCCGTGGGGACTCGTCAGCCTGGGGATCGGCGTTATTATCGGCGCGGGAATTTTTGTTCTATCAGGACAAGCTGCAGCAACTTACGCAGGTCCGGCGCTCGTGCTCTCGTTTATAATTTCAGCTGTGGGATGCGGACTAGCAGGTCTTTGTTACGCCGAATTTGCTTCCATGATTCCCATTTCAGGTAGTGCTTATACCTATGCTTACGCAACGCTGGGAGAATTTGTGGCTTGGATCATCGGCTGGGATCTTGTGCTGGAGTACCTTTTTGGCGCCTCGACCGTAGCAGTCGGGTGGTCCGGATACGTGGTTAGTTTCCTGAAGGATTTTGATATAATCATCCCCGCTTTTTTATGTCAGGCTCCGTTTTCTTATTCCCTGACGGATGGATGGAATACAACCGGCGCAATTTTAAATTGCCCGGCTGTCTTCATAGTCGGGCTTATGACCACACTCCTTGTAATCGGTATCCGTGAGTCAACGGCATTTAACAATTTCATCGTCTTCATTAAATTGACCGTCATCGTTCTCTTCATCGGGGTGGGAATTTTCTTCATCAACTTTGCCAACTGGTCGCCATTTTTACCTGATAATACCGGCCAGTTCGGGGAATTCGGCTGGAGCGGTGTCCTGCGCGGCGCAGGTGTAATCTTCTTTGCCTTCATCGGGTTTGACGTTGTTTCCACTGCGGCACAGGAAGCGCGCAATCCTCAGCGAGATATGCCGATAGGCATTCTTGGATCTCTCGCAGTTTGCACAATTATTTTTATTCTTATGACCGGAGTTTTGACCGGAATCATGAAATATACCGAATTAGCTGTTCCGGATCCCATTGCAGTTGCTGTCAATGCCGCAGGACCGGGAATTGCGTGGCTTAGACCATTCATTAAGATCGGCGCCATTGCGGGGCTTACGTCGGTCGTGTTGGTTCTTCTTATGGCACAACCGCGCGTCTTTTTCTCAATGGCACGGGATGGATTACTGCCCCAAAAATTTGCCCGTGTGCATCCTCGCTTTAAAACACCATACATCCCGACCATTCTTACGGGATGTATAGCAGCCATAGTGTCGGGTCTTTTCCCTATTAATATTCTAGGGGAACTGGTGTCCATAGGAACATTACTGGCCTTTGCCATCGTATGCATTGGTGTGCTTGTCCTGCGTTACCGTAATCCGGATAT
>JAKLES010000253.1 GCA_022711575.1 Deltaproteobacteria bacterium
GCCGCCGTTTTTTCGCCGATTCCCGGAAGCTTAGCCAGTTCGGCTATCAAACGTTTAATGGGTTGTGCGTAGGATTTCATGGGCTGCCTTACATACCCATGCCGGGAATTCCCAGCCCGCCCGTAATCTTCGCCATTTCAGAGGAAGCCATTTCCTGTGATTTGCGGATGCCCTCATTCACTGCGGCCGTAATCAAATCCTGCAGCATTTCGATATCTTCGGGATTCACCACATCTTTTTCAATCTTTAGTGAAACGACTTCGAACTTTCCGTTGACGATCACGCGAACCATGCCGCCGCCGGACTGCGCTTCTATGGTTTTTGTTTCCAGCTCCGCCTGGAGCCGACCGATTTTTTCCTGCATTTTTTTGGCCTGTTTCATGATATTGCCGATGTTATGCACGTAATTAGCCTCCCTGTTTTTTATCAGTAATTGGTTTAATGTCGATCAGTTCCGCGCCTTCAAACTCAGCGATTATTTTCTGGAGAAGCGGAGAGTTCATGGCTTCGCGTTTGATATCATTTAAGTTGTTTGCTTTGGCGCTGCGCCCGCTGTTGTTCGTTTTTGTCGCCTCAATGGTTTTAATTGCCAGGGAAACTTTTTGAGAATAATAAATGCCCGCGATTCTTTCCAGTTCTTCTTTTTGCTGTTTTTCCATGATGTTTTCCAGGAAAAGATAACCACTCGGAATACCCAGTGTCAAACAGCCGTTTTCCAATCCGAGAACTTCAGCCGCTTCGATTTTTGCCCCCAGAGGTGCATTTTCCCTTTTGATAAATTTTTTCAGATCTTCGCCCGGCGAGGGTTTTGCAGCATGACGGACCTCCTTTGGGTCGGGATTTTGTTTTTGCTGCGGCTGATCGACTGATTTTTGCGTACTGCTCGCCTGCGGCTTTTCGAGGGGCTGTTGTGCTGCAACCGGTTCAGCATCAAATCTGCCTCGAGAGGGCGGCAGGCCTTTCTGAAGCCTTTGTTCCAGTGATTCGAGTGTTGCCAGTATTTCACCCACCGGAAGAACCGATTCCAGGTAGGCCATCCTGACGAGGACAGTTTCGATTTTCATCCGCACTTCCTGGCTGCGGCGCAGGCTGTCGGCTTCATTGAGCAGGATATCCAAATAACGCTGCAACGTTTCGCGGGAAACATTTTGTGTCTGGTTTTTAAGTTTTTCCGCCTGTTCCGGTGCGATGTCAAAAGATGAAATACCGTCCGCGGCGATTTTGACCAGAAGCAGATTGCGGAAATGCTTCAAAAGCATCGAGTAGAAGTGCTTCATATCAATGCCCGCCAGATAGGCTTCCTCCAGAATCATCA
>JAKLES010000254.1 GCA_022711575.1 Deltaproteobacteria bacterium
TCACTACTGTCCCAACGTTAGTCGAATAAATTCAGTTGGTTGTTTGCTTCGGTATTTTCTTCTATAATCTCGATATCTGTAAGCGCTTGTAAAATCGGTATTTTTTCGAAAAGCGTCACGCTGACAATCTGTAAAATTGTGTAGAGACTTTTCTCCAGATTCAACTGCTTCTTGATCATTGCAACCAGTACGTAAACAGAGATGGCAATCCATATTTGTGTTTTGACCGCATTCTCGGATGTACCGTAAAACGCCTTGATTCTCAGATGCTGTTTGATCCATTTGAAGAACAACTCGATCTGCCAACGTTTGCGGTAAATCTCCGTAATGGTCATTGCAGGTAGAGTAAAGTTGTTGGTCAGGAAAACCAGTTTCTTGTTTTGCTTCTCGTCGTAATAAGATATTCGCCTGAGTCTTTCGGGATAACCTTTCTTTGAGTAATAACTGTGCAGCGTAATGACTTGATCGGATTGGAGTCCGGACGCTTTGTCGATCTTTTGATAATATAGCCGGCGATATCTGGCGTTGCTCTTTGCGCGTGTCACAAAGTAGGCTGCCGATTGATGCAGCTTGTAAAGACGTGCGTAATCCAGATAACCGCGATCCATAATATAAATCGCGCCAGCTTCTATGGACAGTTTGTCGAGGATGTTGACCTCGTGAACTTTCCCGCTGGTAATAAAAGCTATCGTTGGAATGTTGCCCCGCAGATCGAGAAGGGTATGCAGTTTCACCGCGCCCTTGTTCTTGCGGAATGCCGCCCACGGAAAGAGAGACAGACAGAGGTCGATGGTTGTGGAATCCAGTGCGTAGGTGGTTTGTTCCAACTCTATACCAAATGAATCGCTGGCATAAAGTTGTCGGGCTTCCCGAATGAGTGCGTAAGCGAAATCGGCATAGATGTGCCAGTCCCTTGTCTGGTTGGCGTGAGCTAGCGTATTGCGGGAGATCTTTCCACGAATGCCCATGTGATAGGTCTTTTGTTTGGCAGCACGCAGGCAGGACTGAATATCCCGCAGGCTTTCCTTGTAGGTCAGTTGCGCAAATGCCATACTTAGAAATTGATCCCAACATGAGAAGCTCTTGATTTTGTAGTTGCCTGAATATCGTTCGACGCACTGCCGGAACTCGTACATTGGCAGGTAATCCATAATCTGAGAAAATATTGTTCTTCCAGAATTCATTAACCATCCCCTCGCAATGTGATGCGAGACTATGGCATTCCAAAGAAAAATATTTCAAATCGATAAATAACTTTTTATTGCTTATTCTCATTGT
>JAKLES010000255.1 GCA_022711575.1 Deltaproteobacteria bacterium
TGGACTGCACCCCTTGTGTTAGACAGATTGAGATAGAGCAGTTGGCCAGGGTTTTTGGTTTTGATAAAACAGTTTTTCAAATTCCACCGGCGGTCTGTATCCAAGAGAGGAATGCAGACGTTTGCGGTTGTACACTTCCTGAATAAAAAAGGGAAGCCGAATCTGAACATCTTCAAGAGTTCGGTATTCCCAGAGATAAACCTCTTCGACCTTGAGTGTTTTGAAAAAGCTTTCCGTGGTGGCGTTGTCATAAGGATTGCCTTTGCGGGACATGCTGATCAGAAAACTGTATTGGTGCAGAGTCGCGATATAGTCATGGGAGGCATACTGGACGCCCCGATCCGAATGATGAATAACGCCCTTGGGTGGCTTGCGATGGGCAATGGGCATGGTTAAGGCGGCCAAACACAAAGCCGTATCGATGTTGCGTGAAATAGAGTACCCAATGGCTCTTCTGGCAAACAAATCCAGAATGACGGCCAGATAGACGAAACCACTTCGGATTCCAATGTAAGTGATGTCGGCCGTCCAAACCTGATTGGGGGCTGTCACAACAAGATTTTTGATCAAATTGGGATAAATCCGGTGAGTATGCCGGCTGTCCGTTGTTTTGATCCAGCGGCGTTTTGGTTTCTTGGTAAGTCCGCGTTCGCGCATAATACGCAATATTTTTTTATGATTGACGATTTTGTTCCGGCGATGAAGTTCGCGGGTGACACGGCGGTATCCATAGCCGGGAAATTCTTCGATAATGGCTTCGATCAGGGCAATGAGCTCTGAATCATCTGTAACATTGTTCTTTGGTTGATGATAATAGGTGCTGCGGGGCAGTTTCATGAGTTTGCACCCCCTCTCCGCGCTTTCGACGAGGTGACGGTGTTCATCAATGAATTGTCGCTTTTCTTCGGCAGTGTCAAAAGGCCCCTCTGAACGGCTTTTTTTAAAAACTCGTTCTCCAGGGTTAATTTGCCGACCAGTTGTTCCAGTTGTCGAACACGGTCTTCAAGGGCGGCTTCCTTGGTGGGTTCATTGTTAAACCGTCCTTTGGCGTATTGTTCTTTCCAATGATAAAGAAGGCCCGATGAAATCTCATAACGGCGGGTCAGTTGCGCTGGCGTGCTCATTCCGCTCAGAAGTTCTTCCACGATCTGGCGCTTGAGTTCAACAGCAAAACTCCTTCGGTGCTTCATGGCAAGTTCCTTTCTCCCTCACAAAGGGAATCTGGTTCCTGCCAACTACTCTATCATATTTTGTCCAACCGGTGGGGTGCAGTCCACT
>JAKLES010000256.1 GCA_022711575.1 Deltaproteobacteria bacterium
GGCAATCCTGTGCAAAAACAGGTGATTGCCGATTATTTTAATAAACCGATAGAATACATTTTCAAGGAGAACAATCATGGCAGACACGGTAAAAGGAAAGATCGTAGCGATCATACCCAAAACCCTACCGTCCGGTAAGAAGTTTTGGGATTTCATGGTCGAAGGTGACGAAAGAACCTTCACATCATGGCAGGAAACTTTCGCAAACAAGAAGTCTGGTGAGGAAGTCGAATTCACCCCGCATCAACTACTTGCAAAGCTTTTTATTCACAGATATTGGATATAGAGGTCAAGTGAAAATAATTGCAAAGCGAAAAATGCCTCGCCGCTGCACAGGATAAAGGATTCGATGAAGGTGTCAGGTGGGTAGAAAGATAGGGCAAGGAGGACAGCGATGGATACACAAATTGAGTATCACGGGCCGACCGACACGCATGGGCGTTGTCACTTTTCGCTCCGGTGGATTGACGATTACTTTCCCGGCCACCCCGAGGGCGAACACGTGCGCAGGGAGCGGGGCCAGCATTTCCACGCCGACCCGCGCAAATGCGGTCATTTGAGGCCAGAGGAGGACAGCGATGATTAAGCGGTACAGACATTGGTGGAGCGGCGGCGGTATGGTCGAAACGCTGGAATTTTTGGAAGGGAAGAAATGAAGGCACCCGTCACCGATAAAACCCTTGGCGTTTAGAGGAACGATTGGGTCTGGCGGATCGAACTTAGGAGGGCGTGATGGACAATAATGAGGCTCATGAACACACTATTAATTTGCAGACTAAACTTACCGAGGCCCAGGGGGAGATTGACCGGCTGACAAAAGAAAATAAAATTCTCACCCTAAAATGCGCGTCTTCCCTTGCCAACAATCTTTGCCCGGATCACAGAGATAAACAGGCAGGGAAGCCATGTCTTGCTTGTGAGATCGACCGGCTGAAGGCGGCCTGTGGCGACGATGCATAGAAGGAGGCCGACATGAAGAAACTACTCTTGATTATACAGAAAACAAAGAAAGGAAGGTAGAGAATGGGATCATTTGAAGATGAATTAGGGGCGGTTATCAATAGATATTCACAGGAACAGGCAAGCAACACCCCTGATTTTATTCTTGCGCAATACCTTATCGGGTGCCTTGCCGCATGGAACACGGCAGTACAGCAACGCGAAACGTGGTACGGTCGGGATGCAAGACCTTGTCATATTGCAATGAAGGAGGCGGCGTTTGACGGCGAGTACGTCCTCTACACCGACCACCTTGCCGCCATTGCGGAGAAGGAC
>JAKLES010000257.1 GCA_022711575.1 Deltaproteobacteria bacterium
CCGGCGTCCACTCACGGTGATCAATCAGCCCCGGCGGGATGGGTTTGAGCTTTTCATTGACTAGCGTGTAGGATCCTACGACCATCGCGTAAGAACCTTTGCGCAGGGTGTCAACAATTTTTTGCAGAGCCTGCGGCGAGCTGTAAAGATCGTCGGAATCCAATTGAACGACATATCGTCCGCAGAACGGCGAATAAATTGCTTCATTCCAGCACCCGCCGATACCCAGATCGCGCCGTCTCGGGATGATATGACTTATATTGGAATATTTCGCAGCAAATTTTTTTAAAATGTTTGTGGTGCCGTCAGTTGAATGGTTATCCACAACGATGACGTTGAAAGCAAAATTTGTTTTCTGTTCCAAAGCGCTCGCAAGCGCGTCAGCAATAATCCTTTTGCGGTTGAGCACGGGAATAACGATGCTGACTTCCCACTGAAAAGACGCTGGTTCATGGTTTGCCATCTTTGTGCGCGCGGGCAGGTGCGCGCCTGCTCGCGTTAAGTGATCGGTTGCGATTTTCTCTAACTTTTTCTGACGGATGAAATTTTCTTTTGCGACATAGTCAAAATGGGCTTCGGATTTTCCCGTTGGTTTTTCCTCCGGCTTTTTCTGGGATGCTATGTAAAGACACTCCGGAAGATGCACGATAGCGGAGTCGAGCGAAATTTTCAGACGCAAATCGTAAAGGACCATATCCGGATCGGCACAAGGCAAGCCGTATTTTTTTACGGCGTTTCTGACGGCGGTGGTGCAAAAGATAAAGAAATGACCAAAATTAAAATTATCGCGGATCGACCCCGGCTGATGATCATTCAAGGGACAGGGGACAAGACCGTTTGCAGTGGCAACCAGGAGGTCCGAGTAAATAAAACCGGCTCCCGTATCCCGTGCGATGTTGAACAGCCTTTGCAAAGAGCGCGGCTCGCATGAAACGTCTGCCGCCGAATCCACTACTAGTAAATAATCAGACGATACTTTACGGAAGAAAGACGAAGGTCGGTTTGCAGTTTTGACCGTTTCAGTTCCGACGGGCCAGGCCTCAGCCGCCTGTTTTTCATCCGTCGCGCCCCAGATTAAAAAACGTCCTAGTTTATAGACCGAAGGCTTCATGAATACTCGCGTTGGGAACTTTTAAAAATTAGCCATCATGAGGTTAAAAGCTTTTTCCGCCGTATCACGAGACAGTTTGGCCAGTGCTCTCTTCTTGTCTGCAGGCATGCTATTCATGTCGTCTCGCAGCTCGTAATCAACTGTCGCAATGACATTTCGG
>JAKLES010000258.1 GCA_022711575.1 Deltaproteobacteria bacterium
CTGCGGAAAGCATGATGAACAATATGATCAGTGATACGTAGTATCTCATGACAGGGTATCTATATTTCTTTATTGAGCCTTCACTTTCTTGCGCAAGGTCTGCAACAGTTGTTCCGGTGTGCCGTCGGCCAGGATTTCATTGAACTGGGTTCGATAGTTCTGAACCAGGCTGACGTTCTCCACGACAACGTCATAAACTTTCCATGTGCCATCTTTGAGAATCATTCGGTAGAAAATGGGAATTTCCTTGGAAGCGGTGACGATCTTCGACTGAACCTCGACCTGGTTGTCCGTAAGTGTGTCTTCCTTATAGAAAATAATTTTTTCATTGGAGTAATCCAGAATTTTGTCGAGATAGGCTCTTTCCAGAACCTGCTCAAAGAGATTCACAAACTCCTTCCGCTGGTCGGGCGTGAACTTCTTCCAGTTACGTGTCAGGGTTCGTCTCGAAAATTCCATCTCATCAAACATGTCTTTGTAGATTACGCGGAGCTTCTCTTTTTTTATTTCCTTGGCGGCCGGACTTTTCAGTTTGGGATCCCGTAATACATCGAGCACTCTCTTGACGGTTTTGTCAACAGCAACCGTCGGCGTTCCAGCATATGCCGGAACGGATAATATAAAAATAATCAATAGACTGAATACGATAAACCGTTTTTTCATGGTTTCTCCTCCGTTACCTTTTCCTTTTCTTCCTCTTTCCCTTTCCCTTTATCTTTTTTTACTTCGCCAAAAGCGTATTTGCTGATGAGTTGCTCGATGTCCATGGCCGCCTGCGTGTCCGTGATGACCCCATTGGGTTTCAAGAGGTCGCCCCCGCCGCCCGGGTCAATGTTGAGATATTTGTCTCCAATGAGTCCTTCTGTTTTGATGGAGGCGATGGCGTCATCATATATTTTAATGTTTCTTTTGATTCTTAGCTCCACAACGGCCTTTTGGTTTTCCTGATCCATGGTAATCTTTTCAACGCGTCCGACATCAATCCCTAAGATATTCACCGGACTGCCGATTCTCAACCCGGTAACGGTGGTGAACTTGGCCACGAGTGAGTAGGAATTATCTCCCAGGATATTAACTTTGCCGAGCTTTACGGTCATATATCCGACGCAGAGCAGGCCAAAAATAACAAAAATGCCGACGATAGTCTCCATAGTGTACTTTTTCATGTGTGCACTCCCCCGGTGGCGCAGCTAAGCCGCCCGATTTCTTTTTGTTGAGATTTTGCCAAGGCGATCACTGAGTCGA
>JAKLES010000259.1 GCA_022711575.1 Deltaproteobacteria bacterium
GTAGATACCGTTCTTGTCAAGTGAAAGCTGGTTTATAATCTGGATCGTATTTTTTGCCAGATTTTAGGACTCCAAAGATAACGTGAACCAACTTTCGCATAATTGCACAGACAATAACTTTGCCATTTTTGCCTTTATCTTTCAGGCGATTATAAAAAGCGATCATTACAGGATTACATTGGATCGATACCAACGCCGGCATGTATAAGGCTTTTCTCAGCCGAGCGTGGCCGATCTTGCATAATCTGGGTTTGCCCTTAATGGATGATCCCGAGAGCGTCTCTTTTGGGGCGAGTCCGATGAACGCCACCACTTCACGAACATGTCTAAACTTTTCGAGATCATTCAGTTCTGCCAGAAGGTGCGGAATGGTTGCCTTGCCAAGTCCGGGAATAGAATCCAGCAGATCTTTTTTTTGCTTAAGATCAGGATTCTGATCAATCAGATCAGCAATCTGTCGCCTGATCTTTTCAATTTCCTTGTCCAGGTAAGCGATATGTTCTCTGATCAATGCGATGACAGATTCATGAGCCGTACTGATCCGATTCTTCTCCTGACTGCGCATGTCGATCAAGCTGTCTACCCGCCTGACCAGAGCTCTCAGGGATCTGATTTCCGGCGCAGGCGGAATCCAGGGTTCTGGGTTCATGGCCATACAGAAACGTGCAATCAAGGCAGCATCGATCTTATCCGTCTTAGTGCGAATCAGCTCACTTTGACCAAATCCCTTGATGCGGGCAGGATTGACAATGCTGACCATGTGGCCGGCTTCATGAAGATAGCTCGCTAAATCTTCTCCATAGTTGCCAGTCGCTTCCAGGCAGGCATGGACCTTTTGAGTTCCCTGCTTCTCAAGCCAGAGTTTCAGGGTCTCGAAACCTTCCACTGAATTCTTGCAGGACTTATGTTTTGTTTTTCCGTCCACAAGAAGTGCAACATCGAATTTCTGTTTCGCTATATCTATCCCAAGAACCGACACTAACATAATAAAATACCCCCTTTTTAACATTATTACCTTAACCTTCACTAAATTAGCTTCGTTCGAATCAACCTTGCAAGTGCAAACTCATTCTCATCTGAGAAGGTTTATGATACCGTACGAGTTATTGAACAAAGCAGTGGGAAGAGGATCTATTCTACAAACCATGCTCTCTGGCATCAGGTGAAACACAGATTCACTCCTCCCATTTTATCCCCGTGCTTAGGGTATCTTATGCCAATTGATAATTTTTAAGAACACAAG
>JAKLES010000026.1 GCA_022711575.1 Deltaproteobacteria bacterium
TGGCCGGAACACCAAAGCCGCAGCCGATATCAATGATCCGGCGAGGATTCTTCACGTACCGATCCAACTCCTCGAACATCGGGTCCATCATTATCTTGCACCGCGCGAAAACCCTCGGGTAGCTCGGCAGATGTCGGTACCGCAACATCGTCCGGCGCACGTGCTCTTTCGAACCAGTTGTGAATTCGCCAGTCGGATATTGAACCGGCGCAAATATTTTCTCCATCACGTACGGCAAAATAAAATAGGCCCCGATGAGCGCATAGCCGATGCCTAAAAAGGAAACAATCCCAATGCTGCGCAAGAGCGAATGCTTCGCCAAGGCCAGCACGCCGAAACCGATGAATGTCGTGGCGGCGGATAAAAAGATGGATAGTTTAATCGTATTCATAGCCGGTGAATTTTCATCGGGGTAGCGCTGATAGGTGCAGACATAATAAATGGCGTAATCAATCCCCATCCCCATAATCACAATCCAGAGCATGATGCCCGGAATGTCCAGCGGATGACCGATGATCTTCAGTGTGCCCAGCGTAGCGCAAAGCGCAAAAACAATCGGTGCGAGAACAGAAAGCGAAAGTCGCCAGTCCAGAAAAAAGCAGAATACAACCAAAACAATGCCTATGCTGATGATCAGTGCAATTTCGATAAACAGACTTTTCAGGAATTCACCCAGTCTTTGATTAAACAGATCGGCATCAAAGAGTTTAGCCAGGCCGCTTAGAGAAAGTCTGTCAAAGAATTTTTTAGCGTCGTAATTATCCCCGGCTGAAAGCAAGCTCAGCTGCGAATATCCTTCTGACGTCTTGGTAATGCCTAGCATTTCAAAATATTGCCTGGGTATTTCAAAAGTCCCCGAATGGTCATGGTGAATGATTTGCCAGAAGGGTACAAAAGCGTTTGCTGCAAAACCATTTTCCCGCGCCGCCGGATCCAGATCACGCTTCAATGCTGCCACGCGGTTTTTATTCCAGAAATGCCGCCAGGCTACATAATTGTTCTCGGCCACTTGCTGAGATGGAAACAAAACGGAAGGTAGAAACACAGGGGCAAGTTTTTCCTTGAGCACATCGGCGGTAAGCAAGGTCATCAACTGCTCATTTTTCTGCTGCAATTCTCCAAGACTTGACGATTCCAGCAAAACGTAACATTTACCGGAAAGATTTCCCCAGGTCTCCTGTAATTTTTGTTCGGACTTGATGGTATTTTTGCTTATAGAATTCATGGTTTGCAAATCGACGTTAAAAACCGGTTTGGCAAAAGCCAGCATGGTCAAGCCGAAGATAATCGCGGCGGCCAGTTTCCATTTCGCTGGGGCGGCAATTTTGATAATCGCATTGAAAAGAAAACGGTTGGTCCGGCGCTTCGACGGCGGCATATAAGGAAATACTTTCGGAAATACAAAATGAACAAAGGCAAGCGCAAAAGTCACACCCAGCGCGGAAAAGACGCCAATTTCCGCCAGGATTTTAAAGTCGCTGACCAAAAGCAGCAGGAATGCGCCAACGGTTGTCAGCACCGCCAGAAATTCTGCCGACCAGACTTCCCGGGCAACCTGTTTTCCATGCGTGGTGTAAGGCTGATCCAGATAAAGCAGATAGGTGATCCCCAGATCGACGGTAAACGCCATGATCGCGCCGCCGAACCCCACCGCCAGCATGGACATGGACTTAAATAAAAATGAGCAAACAAATAAAGCGGCAATCGCCCCCACGGTTGAAGGCAGCAGGGCCAGAAGGCCGATGAGCGGGCGCGGAAACGCGAAAAGAAGCAGGAGCGCGATGCCCAGTGTTGTCAGAACTATAGCCAGACGAGTGTCGCGTTTGGCGACGGTTTCGTTATCCAGCGCCGCACGGTATGCGCCCACCGATGTCAGTATATATTGATCTTTTAAATCCGCCTGAGCCGTAAGTGTTCGCCTGCAATCTTCGAGAAGTTTTTCGATTTGGGCAGCCCTTGACGTGTCCGTTCCCGAACCGGCAATACGAGCAATGATCAATGCGTGTTTACCATCAGCGGAAAGTAGCTGCCCCGAATAAAACTGCGCAGAATTTGCCGGGAGCAAAGCAGACATTTTCTCCAGAATAACACGGGAAAAACCCAGTGGATCCTTAGCGATCATTTCCGCCCGGCCAATGCCTTCGAGTTGCTCCAGACTTTGCCGGTTTTGCGCCATCGCTTCGCGGATTTTGGCAGGCGTGAGAAGCGGCTGAATTTTCTGTTCCAGGTCAGACGCGCTCAAAAGCGACGGCAGATGATTGTTGACATGCCCGATCAGTTCCGGAAAATTATTGGCTTCTTCGCTTATGCCGACTTTGGTGAACAAATTGCTTTCGCGCAATTTATCCGTGATGAGCAATGCTGCTTTGACCAGTTTGTCGCGATCATTCGATGCCTGCTCCAAATCAATAAAAATTTTGTCCTGGATGGGGAGATGGCCGATCACTTGACGGGCTGAGGCCAGCACCGGATCATTGTGCGGCATGGATTCCAGAATATCGGTTTCAATTTTTAAGAAGCTGGTTTCCCAAAAAAAAAGAAGCCCCACAACCAGAGCAGCAACAATAACAATCGACCATCTGATGGGGTATTTTCGCGGCGTCATGCAAACCTTACATGGAGACCCTATATTTTTTTCGTGCGCTTTGTTTTTTAAACACATTTCCTAAAGGCAGGCAAGAGAAAACCCGATAGAGAATATTAAATCATTCCAGATCAATGACGACAGAATATCCGGGTAAAGATCAGACGGGTAAACGTTTTGCTATTGCGTAAAAAATCAACAAATGGACGGAAATGAGAAATTCTTGATCCGTCAAGATTATAAAAAACGTTGATCGGCGTTTCGAGAATCGGGATGCCTTTTCTCTTGGCCTGCACCAGGATTTCCACCTCGAATTGAAAACGCCGCGCCCGTATATTGAGGCTCATGGCTTCCGGCAACGGATAAATTCTCATGCCACTTTGGCTATCCGAAAGCTTCGGTCCGCCGGACATCCAGACCCAGAAATTGGAAAACTTCCGGCCAAAACGGCTGGTCCACGGGATATGCGCGCCCAGGCTGGCGGTCATGCCTTCTCGCGCCCCGACAATAATAGGACGCTTTTTTGCTGGAATCGCATTGATCAACTTCAAGGCATCCTCGGGACTATGCTGCCCATCAGCATCAATTGTAATCGCATAATCGGCCACATGGGATGCGGCCATAAAACCGGTCAAAATCGCCGCGCCCTTCCCTTCATTCTTTGAATGACGCAAGAGGTTGATCCCTTTGATTTCCGCGAGACGCTGCGACGTTTCGTCGGTCGATCCGTCGTCCACAACAAAAACAGGATAACCAAACGCCAGCGTTTCACTGACTACTTGAACCACCGTCGCAGCATGATTGTAAACTGGGATAATAAAAGCAAAGCGGCCATGACTTTTCGTCACTCGTTGTTCGTCTTCCGTCATTCGTCACTTCCCTATATGGGCAAAAAGGCCACTCCCCACGTTCCCGGCCCCATATGCGCGCCGGACGTCAACGAAAGTGGCTGCAGAATAATATCCGCCTGCGGATAAAGTTCTTTCACTTGTTTTTGAAATTCAGATACTTGCACGACATTATCTGAATATTCAAGCATGATCAGTGCATAGGAATCCTTGTTGAGTGCCGCAGCCATTTTCCCCAGCGCCATTGTGATCTGATCCTTACGATTTCTTACAACACCTGCTTTTCTTACTCCTTCCGGATGTGGTGAAATAACCGGTTTCATTTTCAACATATCACCAAAAAAAGCGCTGGTTTTGGAAAGCCTGCCGCCTGAAGCAAGGTATTGCAGCTTTTCGAGAAAAACATACTCTTCACACGTTTTCACCGCCCTCTCCGCAAAGGCAAAGGTTTTTTCCATATCATTCGTTTGCGTAAGATACCGCTGGGTCGCCAGGACAATCGTGCCTAATCTGCCCGACGCCGCGCCCGTATCAATAACCATCAACCGGTTTTGCGGATCATGCTCTTTTTTCCATTCCAGAGCCACACTGTAATTACCCGTATAGACGGAACCGACACATAAATATAAAACTTTTTCAAAACGGGCAAGGACACTCGAATAAAACTGATGTCTTTCAAAAACAGAAGATTGAGACGTGGACACCTTCGCACCCGCACTCATAGCGCTGTAAAGTTCATGAGGATGAAAATAGGTCTCGGGCAGCGACTTTTCACTGACATGAAGATAACTGTTCAATAGGGTGAAGCCGTATTTCTTTGCATCTTCACGGGTGAGCGATCCTGCAGCGTCCGTCATGATGTGCATTCTGGAATCCGTGGGAGCGTTCATAAACTCTTTGATCTGATCGGAAAGATTATCGGCCTCCCAGGTCATCACAGAGCCCAAGGCGCTCATTTGAGCCTTAATCTTTTCCTTATCGGCCGTGTGCAAGTGGATCTTGAAGAGATCGCCTTCATGAATGATGATGGCGCTTTCCTGCCCGCCGGCAATTTTTATCACGTCGTCTGACGACGTGTCGGCCTTCACTACAAAGTCAACACAATAACCAGCCTCCGGCGTTTCCTTAAACGCGGATGAAATAACCAGGTGATCTTTGAAGACGTCTGTGACCGGACGATAAGAATTGGTATAACCTGCCAGCGTATAGAAAAAACCTTCGAAAAAAATATACATACCCAAAGCGCCAGAATCCACGACGCCAGCTTCCTTTAATTTCGGCAACTGTTCTCGCGTCTCATGGACAGCCCGTTCAAGTCGCGGCAGAATCTGATCCGCGCTCTTTTGATCAGGGATAAAATCCTGTTGACTAAGGATTTCTTCGAGTGCGTCAAAGACGGAAAGCATGGTTCCCGAACGCGGGTTACTAACCGCCTTCCAGGCTCTGGCGTTCCCTTCCTGTACGACTACTTTCAGATGTTGCAGGGAATCGACGGTGCAAAAAGCCGAAAAAAACTGTGACGCGATATTGCCGGAATTACCACGCGCGGCCATCAGCAGATGACGGATGACTTTATCTTTCTCATCGCCGGCAAAACGAAGCGGTGAAAGACTGATGGAAAGATTCCGGCCCGTATCGCCGTCGGCAACGGGATACACATTAATCGCATCGAGCAAATCCGCCCAAGCCGCCACCCGTTCCGCGCCGGCCATAAATGATTTCTTTAAAAGCTCATCCATTTTAGAATCCTAAGAGATTCCGAATATCCTGTGGAATACTGAACAGTGTTTCCATTTCCGGCGTTTTTACCGCCACTTGTTCTGTCCGTCCCCGCGCACACACACTGCCACCCTGAGCCTTGCGGATTTCAAAATCCACAACCAGTTTGATATTGGCATCGACCAGGGTTGCTTTGCAGATAACTTCATCGCGATGTTTGAGTGGGAAAATATGTTTGGTGGATGTCCGGATGATGGGAAAAATGATTTTTTCCCTGTCATAATAGGAATAAAGATCGACACCATAGTGCTCAAATAGCCCCGCGCGAGCCAGTTCGAAATAGTTGAGATAATTGCCGTGCCAGACGATTTGCATCGGATCCAGATCAAAAAACGGCACGCTGATCTTCACTTCGAAACTTTTTTTATCGGCATTCATAACTTTCCCCTGAAGAAATCAGTGTATCGAATAACAACGCACATTCACTCAATATCCTCATCGAGTGGCCGGTCCTCAATCACGGGGTCACTGACCTGTCTGATATTTCACAGCGCTTTGGCCAGAAGCGGCCGACATGCATGTTTTGACGCATATCACAAGCCTGGGACGCCGCCAGCAAATGAATAGATACCGCCCGCTCGGTAAGCGTGTTCATCGGGTCCCTGATTCCTTTCGGCGGCATGAATATCTACAAGCGTACGCGGGGCTTGAATGTGCCATCTGCCTTTTCTTTTTCCACCACGCGCTTGAGCATTCTAAACATTTTATAGTTCTGTGGCTCTTCCTCGTAGAATCTGTCCCAACAATAGGCATACATCTCCTGGAGCTTTTCCGGACTCATCAGTTTGGGCTGAAAAACCACCTTGCCGCAGGTATAGTCATTCCAGTCTCTGGAAAATATCCTGCCTGCATTATTCAGATCATCAAAGGTTCGGGTGTGTGGAAACGGCGTGAGAACGGTAAACTCCGCCATATCAAGCTCGATCTCCAAGAGGAAATCCATCCAGCGTTTGATGTAATCCTCCGTGTGATAATCCAGTCCCAGCAAAATGCTGCCTTCCACGCCGATGCCATAATCGTGATACCGTTTGATGCGATCACGGATATAATCCGACGAATCAAAGATCGCCTGATAGACAAACCACGCGCCCGCCTGCGCCGCCAGATCCAGAACCTGATCATCATCGTCAATCGGATGACTGCACCATTTCTTTTTCAATGGAATCATCTCCCTAAACAAGCCCATTTCCCAGTCTTTATCCTGGGCAAGGGAATTATCGACGATAAACAGGCGGTTGTTGTCGATGCCGGCCAACTCTTCAATGACCTTATCGTAAGGACGGGGGCGGAAACTCCGGCCACCCAGGAATCTTACGGCACATGGATAGCAGTTGAAGCGGCAGCCTCGTGAAGCGTGAACCAAATCAACCATCTGCACGCCGCGGTAATTATACATGGCGCGGTTTAAAATGCTGCGGCGTGCCGTGCCCACACTTTTTATCGGCGGCTGATCCTGCATGTAATTATAAACTTTTTGCAGCTTGTTCGCTTTAAAGTCCGCAAAGACCTGCTCCATCCGACCTTCAGCTTCTCCCATATAAACGGCATCGGCATGCAGTTCGCTTTCTTCAGCGTGGAGCATCGTGGCAATGCCGCCGCAAATGACTTTGATGCCTCTGGCGCGGAATGCGTCGGCAATTTCCCAACCACGTTTGACCTGGGCGGTCAGCATCATCGAGACACCAACAAAATCAACGGCCGCGTCAAAATCAATCGGCTCGACATTTTCATCGATGAACTGCACATCCACATCCGCAGGCAGCGCCGCGGCCATGACGACCGGTCCGTGCGGCGGCAGGGTAAAGCGCGTCTGACGATCCAGCTTTTCCCACTTCGGATAAATTAATAAAAAATTCATAAATCCTCTTATCCGGCTCAATAATCACCCGTTTGCTGATCCATTCTCCAGCATTCAAAATTGCTCCTAAGTATTTGATAACAATATATTTATTTTACTCATACACTATTACGGTTCATTCTTTCAAGTCTTGTCTCCGCGTGCCGGACCTTAAGATGGAGAAGTGAAAAAGTCAAATGGATATTGAAGCTCCGCACAGGATAAAGGTAAGAAAACAAGGATAAATATTCAAGAGCAAAGGATCAGATGTACGGTGCGCTCTTGCCACCCGGATGAACAGCCAAACAACCTGATTAATTATCATTATGGGGAGTTGTGGTCAGAAAAAAAAGAGAGGAGAGGTTCATCAAGTTCATGGGCATGACAGATGCGCTTAAATTTACTGATGGATGGTGAAAATCACGGACGATGAGCAAAGGGAAATGCATTACATAATCTGCATCTTTAAAATGCTAAATATTTAATAATTAAAGACAAAACGATCGAATTAGGTCTGAAACTCTTCGTGGATTCGTGACCGGCATATTACTTGCTGTATGTTGCTGCAAAGGGGAAGCTATGCTTCACGGATAAAACGTCTTCAAAAAAATTTTATTTTTGACGACTCGACAAAAAGGGGTTGTTTATGGGGTTCATTGAGTTGCTTTGCTCCCTGCTCCGGCATCGCCTCTTGATGAAGCAGAATGTGAGGGAGTCCCTTCTGTCACAAAGGGTTGGCTCTCGTGAAAACCAAAGGCTGTGATCCACATACAACTTTGCGACTGCTCGCCTAACCATTGCCACTTTCCATCAGTCAGGAACTCATGAAAGAAAAGACCATGACGATTGAAAAACCGGATTTAAAGAAAAATACTGACTTTCCCCCGGAATCAAGGATTGATGAAAAGCTGCTGCGGGAGAATATCATCTCGGCGCAACAGCTTGAAGAAGCCTTGGACAAGCAGAAAAGCAGCGGGGGAAGGCTTGGAGACAACCTCATCTCAATGGGATATATCACAGCACAGCAGCTCCATAATTTTATGTATCAAGCGCCACCTGCACCGAAAAATATCGAAGAAACCGGCCTTGAGCCATCCTTTCTTGCCGATCTGACCTTGAAACATATTGCCTTACTGGGTGAATTCAAGCTGGCCGATATTGCAGAAAATTTAAAACTTCCCATAAGCATCGTCGACTCCCTCTTAGAGGGGCTGAAGCGGGAGAAAATGATCGAGGTTAAAGGGGCAGCCGATTATAACCGATTTTCCTACAGATATGCCATTTCAGGAATAGGTCAAAACAAGGCCGAGAAGCTTCTTGAAGTTTGCCATTATGTTGGACCGGCGCCCCGAAAAGTGATCCACATGTAGATTCAATTTTCTGGTATAACCATATGGAAAATCCAGCAAATTCTACTGAGATCCGCCACCCTACACCGGGCTGGAGAATGATGATATTTCCAGATTTAGAAAATACGTCAGTCAATTCAAACATAGTAAGTTTTTTCAGAAATGAGGACTTTTATGACGTGGTTTAATGATTACGAAGGTTACAGAGACATAAATAGGGCGGCGACAAAGGAAGAAAAGGCCCGATTGGCAGCAAGACTCAGGGCAGAGATAGAAGCCATAGATAAGGCGTCCGAGATCGGCCGTCAGGTCGCCGAATTGAAAGCACAAGAAAAAATCGGCGCCAAGATCGAAGTTGAAGTGGATGCCCATCTGGCAGAAGGGGCTAAAATACAGGAGCAGACTGAAACGAAGGCAAAAGATGAAGCAACGGCCAAGAAGAAGGGAGACAAAGAAGTAACAACCAGAGAGGAAGAGGCGGCCCGATTGGCAGAGGAAGCCAAGGTGCGCGAAGAAGCGGAAGCAAAAGCCAAAGCAGGAGCAGAGACACCGCTAAGGGAGGCAGAGGCGGCCCGACTCAAGGCAGAGATGGAGGTCAGAACCAAGGCGGAAGAAGTAGATCGGCTCGCAGCCGAGCTGAAGGCGAAAGAGCGTGCTGAAGCAGAAACCAAAATCAGAGAGGCAGAAACAGCCCGGTTGGCAGAGGAAGCCAAGGCACGCATAGAAGCGGAAGTGAAGGCCAGAGTGGAGGCCGAAGCCAAGATCAGGGAAGAAGAGACTGCCCGACTCAATGCAGAGATGGAGGTCAGAGCCAAGGCGGAAGAAGTAGATCGACTCGCAGCCGAGCTGAAAGAGAAAGAGCGTGCTGAAGCAGAAACCAAAATCAGAGAGGCAGAAGTGGCCCGGTTGGCAGAGGAAGCCAAGGCACGCATAGAAGCGGAAGCGGAAGCAAAAGCAGGAGCAGAGACACCACTAAGAGAGGCAGAAACAGCTCGGTTGGCAGCGGAAGCCAAGGCACGCATAGAAGCGGAAGTGAAGGCCAGAGTGGAGGCCGAAGCCAAGATCAGGGAAGAAGAGACTGCCCGACTCAATGCAGAGATGGAGGTCAGAGCCAAGGCGGAAGAAGTAGATCGGCTCGCAGCCGAGCTGAAGGCGAAAGAGCGTGCTGAAGCAGAAACTAAAATCAGAGAGGCAGAAGTGGCCCGGTTGGCAGAGGAAGCCAAGGCACGCATAGAAGCGGAAGTGAAGGCCAGAGTGGAGGCCGAAGCCAAGATCAGGGAAGAAGAGACTGCCCGACTCAATGCAGAGATGGAGGTCAGAACCAAGGCGGAAGAAGTAGATCGCCTCGCAGCCGAGCTGAAGGCGAAAGAGCGTGCTGAAGCAGAAACTAAAATCAGAGAGGCAGAAGTGGCCCGGTTGGCAGAGGAAGCCAAGGCACGCATAGAAGCGGAAGTGAAGGCCAGAGTGGAGGCCGAAGCCAAGATCAGGGAAGAAGAGACTGCCCGACTCAATGCAGAGATGGAGGTCAGAGCCAAGGCGGAAGAAGTAGATCGGCTCGCAGCCGAGCTGAAGGCGAAAGAGCGTGCTGAAGCAGAAACTAAAATCAGAGAGGCAGAAGTGGCCCGGTTGGCAGAGGAAGCCAAGGCACGCATAGAAGCGGAAGTGAAGGCCAGAGTGGAGGCCGAAGCCAAGATCAGGGAAGAAGAGACTGCCCGACTCAATGCAGAGATGGAGGTCAGAACCAAGGCGGAAGAAGTAGATCGCCTCGCAGCCGAGCTGAAGGCGAAAGAGCGCGCTGAAAAAGGAGATGGAAAAGCAAAGGATAAATTATCACTAGTACGGAAAGCTTTATCTACTAAAACAAAGATCGATATTTCTGATGGACACGGGTCCGTAACTTATGATGATGGTCGAAGCTATG
>JAKLES010000260.1 GCA_022711575.1 Deltaproteobacteria bacterium
TGGCGAGTCTTGCCGTTAGCATTTGGAGACTATCCAGTCCTCTCTGTCCCCATGTTGCCAGTGCTGTCATGATCCGCTCGTGAATCGAGGTCCCTTTGTTATTGCGTAGCGTGCCCAGAATCTTTCTCAAAACGACGTGGGGTCTCAGTGCTCTCTCGGCTCTATTGTTTGTCGCCTCCACCCCAGGATTAACGATAAACGTAAGCCAATAGTCAAACCCATTGCTGATTTTTCCGATAAATTTCTTGACTTTCACTTCAAAGTACTCTTGCGCTATCCAATACAGTAGCGAATCTCGCGCCGAGTTCCATAGATTTATTCTGACTTCTGGTGGAGGATCATTTTCCAAAGCATTGTTTAGTGATTCATAAAGCTCCTTTAGCGCATTATGCAAAGGAAGAGCTTCCTCGAACCTCTCAGAAAGATCCTTCGATTCCCGCAGTAGGTGAGCCCAGCATCGCTGCAATCGATTTGTGAATCTAGCATAAGGTTTCCATCCGTCACATACGATTATACCCTTGAATCTCTGTGTCAAAACCTCTATGAGGACTTTCGTGCCTCGACTCTTTCGAATCACAATAAAGGTCTCAAATGGTGTGGTGAATGTCCAGATCCAATGCTTTTCTCCCTGAACATGGACTCCTGTTTCATCCACATAAAGGACTGGAGCATCTCGAATTTTGCTCAAGATCGCATTGTAATCAGATTGAACCGCTTCAGCGGCGCGACAGGTCAAATGGAATATCGTAGCAGGACTGATTTCCAGACCATGCTGTCTTTTTAGTGCTACCTGTATTTTTCTGTGAGGCAACCTATCCTCATATTTTAGCAGTGTCGCCTGCGCTATTGTGCTATTTCCGAATTTGCCTTCATGCGGACAATTTGCATCTTTCCCAACAACTTCTTTAAAGCAGCATGGACATCTGTAATGAGCTATTTTGTATTCGGTAACCACGATCGGCTGAGGCTCGGGAATTTCCTCAACGACCTTCGACTCGATCCGAAAAGGAGTTCCTAGCTCTGCACCGCAATCTGGACATCGAACTGCTTTAACATCTACTTGACAATCTGGCTTAGCATAAGGTCGAGTTACTCCTTTATGTCCCGTCTTTTGTCCGGGATTCCCTCTGTTGTCGCCATCTTTTTTCCGATTGCGTCCACGTCTTAGGCTTGGCGGAGTATGAGCATTCTCATATTGGGCTAGTCGGGCTTCAAGTTCCCTGATTTTTGCCTTAAGCAA
>JAKLES010000261.1 GCA_022711575.1 Deltaproteobacteria bacterium
CAGGTGATCAGGCAGGCGGGGGCGAAAAGCGGCTTGATTCTCCTTTTTAAAGATCCGATAAAAATTTTTCAGGCTATTGATTATTATCAGCCGGATTTTGTTCATTGCTGTGAAGCGCTTTCACCCTTTCCGGGCAATCAGGCCACAGTTGTGCGCGAATATGACGCGCTGCTTTCTTTGCAGTTGGACTTGAAAGACCGCTTCCCGCAGGTCGAGATTATGCGCTCGCTTTCCGTGCCGCAAGCCGGCTTATCTCTGTCCCGCGATATTCAAGAAAACATCCTGCGCTTTGCCGAACTCTTCGCGCCGTTTTCGGATTATTTTCTTCTCGATACGCTGATCGGCAATCCGGAAAATCAATCGTTTCAGCCGGTGGCAGGTTATGTCGGGATTACCGGCGTTGTCTGTGATTGGAACATAGCCAAGGTTGTGATTGAGAAAAGTCCGATACCGGTTATTCTGGCGGGTGGGCTCTCCGGTCAAAACGTCTATGATGCCATCGTCTCGCTGAAACCGGCGGGGGTGGACAGTTGCACACAGACCAATGCTATGGATAAGAACGGCCGGCCTGTCCGCTTTAAAAAAGATATGAAAAAAGTCCGGCGGTTTGTTGAGGAAGCCCGGCGCGCCGACCGGTTTGTTCAGGGAGAAAATTTTGCCGCACAACCCATCCATACAAAGGGAATATAAGACCATCACGGCGATGATCGATCTGTACTGCCGTGAGCATCATCAGACCGGTGCTTCCGGATTGTGCGTTTCGTGTAAGGAGCTGCTGACCTATGTGAAGTCACGATTGGACAAGTGTCCCTATTCAAAAGACAAACCGACGTGCGCAAAATGTCCGATACATTGCTATAAACCCGAACGGCGAAAACAAATTCAGCAGGTGATGCGGTATGCCGGTCCCCGCATGCTGCGTTCCCATCCGCTTTTATCTATTCACCATCTGTTGAAGATTTTGAAAAAACCCAAAGTGGTGAAATTATGAAGGTCGCTGTGATCGGCGCCGGCCCGGGCGGACTATACGCGGCGCTTGCGGCGGCAAGAGAAAACATTCAGGTTGACCTTTTTGAAAAAGGAAAAATCGGGGAAGGGATTGTCTGCGGTGAATGTATTTTTGATTCACTGGCGATTATGACCAGGCCGGGCAGAGGATTGTTACACCCGGTCGACGAAGTTGTTCTGAAGGGACGCGTGGATTATACTTTTCCCCTGAGCCGGCATCG
>JAKLES010000262.1 GCA_022711575.1 Deltaproteobacteria bacterium
GCTACCATCATCGGTGAGGTTAAATGTTCACAGGTTTTATACGACGGCATCAGGCGATATTCCGGTCGTCCGATTATGTGGAAGGCCGGCCATTCACTTATTAAAGCCAAGATGAAAGAAGAAAAGGCTCTTCTCGGCGGAGAAATGAGCGGCCATTTATTTTTCGCCGACCGTTATTTTGGATATGATGACGCCATATACGCCGCCGTGAGATTGCTGGAAATCCTTTCACAGACCAATCAAAAAATAAGCGAATTGTTTTCCGATGTGCCGCAAACGTTTGTTACGCCCGAAATACGAGTGGATTGCGATGATGACAAAAAAGCAGCGGTTGTGGAGAAAATCAAGCACCACTACCGGAAAACGCCCGGCGTCATTGATATTGACGGTATCCGCATTCCGTTTAAAGAGGGATGGGCGCTCGTGCGCTGTTCCAACACTCAGCCGGTTATCGTCCTGCGTTTTGAAGCTTCATCTGCTGAAAGTCTAGAAAATATTCGCAGCGAAGTGGAAAACCTGCTGCTTTAATAATAACGGCCACTTAAAGATTATGGATGATCACAGCGATTTGCCGCATATTTCCATTAATTGTACCGATGTTTACAACAGAGGCATTCGCAGGGGTTATTTTCTTATTGAATATTTTCTCATAGTATGTAAGTTTTTTCACAAGCATTTAAAATGCAATACATTATTATGTTACGTTTAAACTTGAAGATGGAGTGGGTATGATGAAAATTGCGTATCGTTTTTATTTTTTTCTGCTGATCTGCATGTTCTTATTCGCATGTAGTAATAAAACAGCAGGCATTGCAGGCAAAATTATTGATGGTCAAGAAAAGCCCATGTCGGGCGTTTCTATTATTTTCAAGCAAGTTCAGCCTGTTCAGGGGTATGAACAATTCGAGACCAAAACCGGTACAGACGGTAATTTTCAGATAACAGGTATCGCTCCCTCGTCCGACTACATTATGACTATACTTTCCGTCAAATGGAGCACAAATATCGCCAAGAAAATAAAAACCCCGAAGTCGGGGAAAAATCTGGTTTTAACCACCCCGATTAAAATTCGTTTTAACCAAATGAAAGACGGCACTATTGTTGATACCAAGACTGGTTTGCAATGGTTGATTTATCCTGTCGCTGATATAACAGCCGCCAATGTTGAAAATACTGTAAAGGAACTTAGAGAGGGAGGCTTTGCCGATTGGCGTCTTCCGTCTCG
>JAKLES010000263.1 GCA_022711575.1 Deltaproteobacteria bacterium
AACCGCAACCGGAGCCAGAGCCGACACCGCCGCAAACCTGTACGTTCTGGTATCACATAAAGCGGCTAAACTTTCATGCCGCATGGGATCACCTTATGGGAAGGCACCAATGTTAAAGATAATTGTAATCCTGGCGGTTGTCGCGCTTTTGTGTCCCGGCATGGCGCTTGCTCCGGCAGAGGGGTCGCAGCCGGATTGCATTAAAATCTTAGAGGGCTTCCAGTATCACGCTAATAAGATATTTGTAATGTGGTCGGAGGTTTCGCGGCAAGACGCAGAGTTGTTCGCTATTGGTATGAGGGACGTTATGCCGCGCCGCCGCATTTGGATTGAGGTTTATATCGCCATTGGCGACCACATTCACTTGCACAAAATAATTAACGGCAAGATTACCCCGGCTGTAAAAGAAAAGTGGTCATTTGATGATTTCAAAATAGGAGATTACAAATAATGATAACTAAGTTCAAGTCCCGCAAGTTTATCTTGGGGGTGATCTTACTTTCGCTTGCTACGGTTATTTTCGTTTTCACGGACGGCAAGTTGTCTGGCGACAACTGGGTTGATCTTGTCAAGTGGGTTAGCGGCTTCTACTTCGTTGCCAATGCGGCTTCTAAGTGGGGGCGGCGTGATGGATGAAATACAAAAAAGAAAATGCTTCGCAACACTCAGGGCCTTGGAGGAAGCAAATGACATTATCCAATGCCTCATGCGAACCAACAAAAGACTACTGCGGGAGCAAACAAATGACGGATCAAGCGTATTGCGACAAGATAAGGGTAATAGAGAATCTTCTAAAGGGGAACGGGCATGAGGGGTATTTTGACAAGGTAGATAATCACGAGGAGTTTATTCAGCGCGTCAAGGGCGCGCTTATTTTCATTGGATTTATTGGTGTTGCAAACATCATTACGCTAATTATTGCAATCTCAAGGCTGGTAAATAAATGAACGGAGAGGAACCCCCGCTTGTTAATGCTCTTAGCCGTTTTCGCAGTTGGTTTCGCCAGCGATTATTTGATAGTCAAATACTACAACGCGATAACGGATTGCCGCGCCCATCGTGCGGTTGTATTCAACTGTTTAATCTTTCTCATAAATGTTCTATTTATAGATTTGGTAAAAGTGGGGAATACTGTTCCGCTAATAGTATTCCTGTTGGGCCAGAGCGCGGGCATCGAAGCCGCCGTGTGGCTTGAGGGAGAAAAGATTGGACGAAGCGCAGA
>JAKLES010000264.1 GCA_022711575.1 Deltaproteobacteria bacterium
GATGCTTAATGGAATCATCAGAAAAAACCATGAATGATGTTTTTCGGAACCGCGTCAAAAAGTACGGGGATCGTCTTGCCGTTGAAAAAAAGATGAATGGCAAGTGGCAAAGCGCATCCTGGAACGAATATTACGACCGGGCACGTGCCATCGGTTTGGGTCTCTATTCGTTAGGCGTCAGAAAGGGTGAGATGGTTTCCATCCTTGCTGACAACAGGCTGGAATGGCTTTATACCGATATGGGCGCACTGGGAATCGGGGCATGCATCATACCCATATATCCTACTCTGCCTTCTGATGAGATCGAGTACATTATCAATAATTCCGAATCGAAGGTTATTCTGCCGGAAAATAAGGCTCAGCTCAAAAAGATTCTGGAGGTTTTGGACAAGTGCCCCAGCATTGAAAAGATAATCGTCATGGAAGAAAAGGATGCCACAGGGCATCCCATGGTTATGAGTTTCAATGCCCTCATGGAACTTGGACGGAAAAAATACGTCGAAGACCCCTCTTTATTTGAAAAACTGTCCAAGGAGGTAACAGTGGATGACCTGGCCACCCTCGTTTATACATCCGGCACAACCGGTTTACCCAAGGGCGCCATGATCAGCCACGGGAACGTCTGGTGGATCGTGCAGTCCCTTGACGCGGTCCAGCCCCCCTTTGCAAACGACCAGGACGTCCTGGTTGCCTTTCTTCCCCTTTCACATGTTTTTCAAAGAATTCCAGGCCATTTCTACGCCATGCACCGCGGCATCACCGTTTCATACGCCCAGAGTATCGACACCTTGCTTACGGACTTTGAAGAGAAACGGCCCACCATGATCTTGGCCGTTCCGCGCGTGTGCGAAAAAGTTTACCAGAAGATCATCACGCAGGTGAAAGAGCAGTCCCCCTTTAAACAGAAGGTTTTTTCCTGGGGGCAGGAAGTCGGTAATCAAATCAGTCAACTTCGCGAACAGCACAAGCCCATCCCCGGTCTCTTGAAGCTGAAATACAAAATCGTCTATGCCATCATCTTCAAGAAGCTCCAGGATAAGCTTGGTGGGCGACTTAAGTGGATGACGGCGGCCGGTGCGCCTACAGCCCCGGAGATCATTCGATTCTTCAACGCCGCCGGCATTACGGTTATCCAGGGATACGGCATGACCGAGACGACGGCCCCGGCATCCATACAATCCTTGGCGGATTTCCGTATC
>JAKLES010000265.1 GCA_022711575.1 Deltaproteobacteria bacterium
CGTGTCGCAGAAATCGGCTAAAATGTAGCCATCCTTGACGCAAAATACTTTGACTGTGAATTTCATACAACCTTCCCACCGTGTAAAATCCGCTTGTTTTCCACTTCAAAATTCCCCTTGTCGTCTATCGTGACAATGGCGCAACCCCAATTCCATTTTGAACCAAAAGGCGAATAGTCTGGGTGAAGATCGCACAAACAACCCACGCTCCATGCTGTCAGATATGTGTCTTTGATGTTGGTGTCTGTATGCTCAGAAGTCCGGTGAAGGTGTCCGCACAAAGCCCAGGAATTAGCCCGTAAGAAAAGCCCTCTTGCTGGATTAACACTTGATGTTATAGTTCTAAACTCATGTCCATGAACAACGGGAAGTTCACCGGCCATTATCAGTTGATGATAGTCTAAAAACTCGATTCCTCGCCCCTCAAAATCAAGCAAGGTTTCCATAGCCACCAATGGAGTTTCAACTAATTCGGGGCATCGTTCAGCGAAATAACGGGGCAATCTGTATTCGTGGTTTCCAGGTTTATACACGATATTCTCTTTTGGGAACATCTGCCGGAGATAATCAAGAAATTCCAAAAAAACCAAAACCTCTTTCATAAAGTCTTTTCTGATTACCGACTTCCAGAAGCTCAAGGCCGAGCAGTCTTGCATATCACCGTTCATTACAATACCGTCAACCTTGCGCTTCAATCCGTATTTCAAAGCAGCTTCAAGAGGTGTTCTTTCGTGAAATGGAATATGAGCATCCATAATGAAAAGATATTTACCTGCTGGCAGGTCATAGGGAGTTGTTACCCTTCGCCATGTGTCGGGCATATCCTGTTTTTCGGCTGGAATAATCATGGGATTTTTCTCCCTCTTTTCGACCCCGCTTTCTCCCCTGACATATCGGACGGCTGACCTCGCCCGTTCAAGGTTGTTTTCAAACATCCCACCGTGAATTGAAAGCAGATAACGGGCAATGCTTCTAGTTGGTAAATGGTTTAACCTCTGGACAACATCTCTTACAATGTTATTTTGTTCGGTTGCCATTACTCCTCCTCGTCTTCGATTATTTTGACATGCCCACTGAACACGAAAGAACAAGCCCTCAAGAATAGCTCAAATGTTTCGCAAATTTCATCAAGGTTTGAATCATTCGGGATTTGCAGTAATACATCCGAAACATCAAATTGATTGTCAGGGTCATGGC
>JAKLES010000266.1 GCA_022711575.1 Deltaproteobacteria bacterium
TCGGCCATCACCTGCCGTTGGCTGTAACGTTTGGAATTTTTACATTGAGCAGATGCAAACGGCCGCTTTACGGCGACGAACTTGGAACCAGATTTGGCTTAACCCGGCCAGTTGCAGACTATCGGAACCTTGTTGGGCCTAGAAAATTTTCGGCTGATTGAAGGCAGTAAGCGGACCTAGATACCAGGGCATCAATGTTCTGCGGCGCCAGAGAAAATGTTGATAACTACAACCCCGCAAACGATTAGAAACATGCCAGAAATAGCGCCCCAGTCGAGTCTTTGGCCATGAAAAATCCAAGCGATGACCGAAATAAGCACAATGCCCACCCCAGACCAGATTGCGTAGGCAATGCCGGTGGGAATGCTTTTGAGTGTCTGAGCTAGCAAGCAAAAAGAGAGGACGTAGCCGATGCCGCAGATAATGCTAGGCACCAACTTGCTAAATCCCTCGGATGATTTCATTGCAGTCGTGGCCGCAACTTCCAAGAGAATGGCACCGGTAAGAAGTATGTAGGGATTCATTGATTTCAACCTGGCTTACACATGTTTTCCAAGGCCCCTTGAAGTTGCATTTTCTCTTCACTGCTTAGTTGGTAGGTGCCTAGTGTTTCTGAAAGCCAAAGCCCATCACTCGCCAATCTGGCGATGAGTTGGCCGATTGATGCGCTATCGTTTTTCCGGTCATTTTCGACCCATTTGGCCCATGTCTGTGCAACAGCAGGCTCATTTACTGTAGCGGCAAGCAACGCCCTATGACGCTGATTTTCCTGGTCGCAAGGAAGTAATTTGAATGTGGCTTTGACGTAGCGTTGTGCCGCCGTTTCAGCATCGGAGGACTCGCCAATTTCCTTGTCCATATCCGCTAAAACCAGTTCATAAAAGGCCATCAACAACTCAGCGCGAGTACCAAAGTGGTGTTGAACTGCTCCTTTGGTTACCTCAGCAGCCTCTGCAACTGAGCCGATGGATAGGCCATATCCGTCGGCTAGAAGCGCCACACATGCCTCAAGTATTCGAGCGCGGATTATGTCTGGTTGCTTGGGTCTATGTACGCCTGAATTCATCTCTGCATTTTAACAATACGGTCGTATTGTTTCAAGTGGCCAGCTCTGAATCACAGTAAATCTTCTGGGACCACAAAATGTTTGTGCTCAGTGAAAACCGAACATTGCAATGAGAGGA
>JAKLES010000267.1 GCA_022711575.1 Deltaproteobacteria bacterium
AACATTATATGTCCATCACCATTTCTCACGGGAAAAATCCGTCTCATCCACGCGATTGAAGTGCGCGCAGCCGGTCAGGTGCAAACCGTCATGATTGGCGTGACGATGATGGATCCTGTCACACGGACGATTTCCTGCGCCCTGATGAGCGCGGAAGGCGTGGCCCTTTTTGAAGCCGTTTCGGGACCGGATGGGCTGAAAGTCAGCCGGGCGCTGCCGCCTTTTGACGCGGCGGACTTTGCCCAAAAAATGATGGATGATATCGACCTGATTTTTCTAGCGCCCCGGGGTGCGCTTACCGAGAAGGGTATTTTCGCCACCGGTGAGACAGTCTGTCGCCGGCATAAAGAGCCGGGTGGCTGGATTGATGTATGGCAAGGTCATGATGGAGTAATCCACATTTGTCGCTACTCGGAAGGCGGCCGTTTGCAACGTAGCGTGACGCTCGCGGGGAAATTGGCCAATCCCTATTCCATCATTGATCTTCAGGCGTCGGAACGGGTCGATTACTCGCTGATGATGACGCTGATCGAGTCCGAGGCGGTTCGAGATGAACCGCAGTGGAAGGAATAATTGAAGAGTACCCTTGATGAGAAAACCGATCGAAGGAAAAAATATTATTGTCATCGGCGCGGGTGTCGGCGGTCTTTCCGCCGGCATTCTGCTGTTGCTTCTGGGCTATCACGTCACGATTGTAGAAAAAAATCAGGAGCCGGGCGGTCTGATGCGTTCTTATTCACGCCGGGGGATCGATTGCCCCGTGGGTGTGCATTATGTTGGCGCACTCGGGCCTGCTGAACCGTTGGGAAAAATGTTTGGTGTTCTGGGCATTTCCGTGGAGGATTTGTTTTGTCGCATGGGGAGCGAGGGTATCATTGATCGATACCTTTTTGATGATTTTGTTTTTGATCTGCCGGTAGATCTTGATACGTATGAAAAAAATCTGAGGGAGGCGTGTCCGACAGACGGCGCCGCGCTGAATGTTGTGATGAAAAATTTACGCGAGATTGCTGGCTCCATGATGAATTCCCCCTTTTTTTTCAATTCGGGTGATCCCTTTCAGAATATGGATCATTTCCGGCCCATGGGGGAGTTGCTCGATGAGCTGCAGGCGTCCCCCCGATTGCGCGCCGTGCTGGCGGTACCCTGCCAGCTCATCGGCGT
>JAKLES010000268.1 GCA_022711575.1 Deltaproteobacteria bacterium
CATGTCAATGGGCATCTGGGCGTACCGAAAAGTTCAGGAAGGTAAGTCATGAGCGAACGGGAAGAAGTAGAACGCAGGCAGAAGAAGGGTGATCGTAGGCAGGGAGAGCGTAGACTGCCGCCGAGTTTTATCTGCGACAAGTGCGGGGCAGACTTAATTTATTTCATGCCATCCGATCCGCAGCCGAAGGAATACCGGTGGTGTGACCATTGCAAGCAGATCTACGTCGTCCTGAAAATGAACGATGGCAGGAACCAGATAGCGAGGATAGAGAACGTATCATGAAAGAGAAAACCTTGAAAGCGAAACCTTTGAAAATCAACATCGCGTGGGATACCAATACGCAGTCCATCCGTGGCAGTTTTGTCAACCTTATCATTACCATCGTGATCCTCGGCCTGTTCGTGGCCGGAGCCCTTAACGATGATATTGCCGCCCGCTTAGATAAACTGTCTGGGGCGATGGTCGGCTTCTTCACCGCATCGATGGGCATCTGGGCCTTTAAGAAGGTACAGGACGATAAAACAACCGAGTCAGGAGGGAGGGTATCATAGTGTGGACGATCATTTTGACATTCCTGAAAAACCCGAAAAACTTACTTATCGTTGCTTTGAGTGCATGCGTCCTTATCGTGGGCGGGCTACTGCTGTTCCAGAGGGCATCACTGGCGAAGGCGAAAGCCGAGGTCAAGGTACAGGCAGGGGTCATAGCCCAGTACAAACAGAACGAGATAGCGTTTCAGACGCAGATAGCGAGCTACGCAGACCAAGTGATCAAACTGAAAAAACTGGCCGAGGCCCATCAAGCCACAAGCAACGAGACCGTAAAGGTCGTAACAAAAATAAAGTACATAAAAAGTAAATGCGTCATGGAGGGTGAAGATGCAAAAATTACCAATTCTGTTTATCGCTATTTTAATACTCGCAAGCTGCGCGACTAAACCGGCCGTCATCATCCCGCCGGTAGAGAAATACTGCCAGCGGCCGGTTCGTCCGGTGATCGAGGAAAGATCATCATGGGATATGCAATTGCTCCTTCAGGCTAATCTGACTATTATAGACTATACCCTGAAGTTGGAATCCACGCTCGACTGCTGGGAGGATAAACCGGTAAAATGAAGAAGGGTGTCTTGCCGAGGCACTATCATACGCAGGGATAGGAG
>JAKLES010000269.1 GCA_022711575.1 Deltaproteobacteria bacterium
ATCAGCATGGCCTGACGGGGAATGAAGTGCAAAAAGCCAAACCAGTGCTGCATGGAGCCGAAGAAAATGATCACGCTCAAAATCGCGCCGCAGACGACTTTTAAGGTCAACTCCTTGAGTTCCCGCGTCCGCGCTTTCTCCAGAGGATCATCAAAGGAATCTTTAATTTCGCCCAGAAATTCATAGCCATGTTCTGTGACGGCCCGGGCCAGAGCCGGAAGCCCCGCCCAACGGGATGCATGAATAACTGTGGCGCGCGCGGTCGCCAGGTTGACGCTGACGTCCAAAACGCCCTCAACCTCTTTGAGGGCGTTTTCCACCCGTCTTACACAGGCCGCGCAGGTCATGCCGCCGACAGAAATGGTTATTTTCTCCTGATTGCGGCCTGTGGAATCGACAAAAGCTTCATATCCCAAATCCCGCACCTTATTTTGCAGAGCATCGACATCGGTTATATTTTTATCATATTCCACATGGGCTTTTTCCGTTGCAAAGTTCACCGTGGTTGAAATGACACCGGGCGTTTCGCGCAAACCTTCCTCAACACGCCTCACACAGGTGGCGCAGGTCATTCCCGAAATATTAAGCTGGACTTTATCCGACAACGTTGTAACCCGCCTTTTGAATCGCCGCAGCAACCACTTTCGCATCCACAGGCTTTATTTCTTCATAAGTCGCAACACCTGTCTTCAAATCGACCTGGACATTTTGAATTCCGTCCAGAGCGCTAAGCGCTTTGGTGACCGCCATCACGCAATGCTGACAGCTCATGCCTGTAATTCTAATACTTTTCATGAATAGCCTCCTGATGAAAATCAAATTGTGTTTAAGATAATGGTCTTTGATGCAATAGCAAGCTTTAATTTTTTGAATTATATCATGCTTGATTAAATATAAATATTCTGTATGATTATTTCACAAAGGAATGCCTATGATCATACGCTGTTGGGGGGCCAGAGGCTCCATCCCTGTTTCCGGAGAAAATTATTTGCGCTATGGCGGCAATACGACCTGCCTGGAAATTCGGAACAATCGTAATGATATTTTGTTGGTCGATGCCGGATCGGGAATCCGGGAAGCGGGCAATGCCTTTGTCGCCGAAGGTCGGCAGAATTTCACACTGCTCCTGACGCACGC
>JAKLES010000027.1 GCA_022711575.1 Deltaproteobacteria bacterium
GATACACAACATTACGTTGGGGCAATCGTATCGGGAATTCCGGGCAAGTTCCTTTTGATCAGCAAGCAGGAAACCCTGGGTGCGGCTTTGGACTGGCTTAAGGACATGCTGTATCCCTCCGAGCTCATGCAGGGAAAATCAACTTCTGAAATATACAAGATAATGGATAAGGAAGCGGTCAACTCGCCCCCCGGTAAGAATCATGTTATCTTAACGCCGTGGCTTTTCGGGGAGCGATCGCCCATAAATAATCCGTACCTGCGCGGACAGATATTCAACATTTGCATGAATACAACACGGGCTGATCTCTGCCGGTCGGCGATGGAAGGGGTTGCCTTTAATATCCGATGGGGAATGGAATTCGTGGAAAAAATGTCATTGAAAAAAAGTAAACCGACCACGGATGAAGTCCGATTTATCGGCGGCGCTTCAAAGAGCAACGTCTGGTGTCAGATCTTAGCGGATGTTTTGCAGAAGCCGATTGTGCAGATGATGAATCCCCAGATGGCATCCGCGCAGGGCGCTGCGGCCATCGCGATGGTTTCCTTTGGAATCTACAAGAATTTTAACGCAGTAAACGGGATGCTGAAGAAAGGAAACTCTTTTCAGCCGAATCCCGGTAACAAAGCGGTCTATGACAAGCTTTATAAACACTATCAAGCGTTATATAAAAATAATAAAAGCAGTTTCAAAGATCTCAATCATTGAGGTGTCTTTATGATGAAGCGTTTCATGGATGATTACAAGAGCGAATCATTCGATATTCTCGTTATCGGAGGGGGTATTACAGGCGCTGCGGTTGCCTACGATGCCGCAAGCAGGGGACTGAGCGTTGCGCTTGTTGAAAAAAACGATTTCGGCTGGGCGACCTCCGCCGCAACTTCCAAAGTAATCCACGGCGGCTTGCGATACCTGAAAACCTTCGAATTCGGCCTTGTGCGCGAGTCTCTTAATGAACGCAGGATTATGGGGAATATAGCCCCTAATTTTGTCTATCCCACGCCATTCATGTTCGTCAATCCAACATTTGTCATGAAGGTAGGTCTTTTCGTTTACGATTTCCTCGCATTCGATAAAAAATTCACATGGGACAAAAGCAAGAAAATCCCTAATCATTATCCTTTGTCTCGAGAAGAAGTTATTGAGAGGGTGCCGAACGTAAAACGCGAAGGTTTGCAAGGGGCCCGGGTCTATTATGACAGTCTCAATATTTTCCCCGAGCGGCTGACGCTCACATTTTTAAAATCGGCCATTCATTATGGAGCCAGAGTTTCAAACTATACCAAGGTGGAAGATTTTTTCACAACAGAGGGAAATAAGGTTTCCGGTATCGTGGTGCGGGATCTTGTGAATAACAGATCGCACACCATCAAAGGAAAACTAACCATCAACTGCTCCGGGCCCTGGGCAGACATTGTCCTCAAACTGGCCAAAAAAGGCGATTCGCAAGATAAGATCCGCCGCTCCGAAGGGATCCACCTTATTGTAAAAAATCTTATTAATAATCAGGCCGTCGGCACCATGACAAAGACAGGCCATTTTTTCCTCATCCCCTGGCGGGGGTATTCATTAATTGGAACGACAGACAAGGAGTATCCAGGAACTCCGGATGACTATCACGTGACCAGGCAAAGCATTCAGGAACTGCTGGATACGGTGAACAAGGATTTCGGCAACAATAATCCACTTCAATATCAAGATGTGTTGTTTTCATACGGCGGCCTACGCCCGCTCCTCGATACAAAGGGAGAGGATGTGCATACCATTACCCGTAAATACGAGATTTATGACCATTCGGATGAAGGACTTCCCGGCCTCATAACCGCCGAGGGCGGCAAGTACACCACCAGCCGCAATCTCGCGCAGAATGTTTTAAAAATGGTGGAAAAGAGGATGGGGAGAAAACTCGGCAAGTGTATAACTCATAAACAACGGCTTATCGGCTGCGAGATAAAAGACATTAATGAATTTATTGATTCTATAAAAAAAGAAAACAGCGATTTTAAAAATATGACCGTTGAATACCTCGGCAGAAATTATGGTACTGAATATGACAAGATCCTGACGCTTGCACGGCAGGATAAAAAGCTGGCAGAAATTGTAAATGATGACGGCGAAATACTGGCTCAGGTAGTTTACGCTGTCCGTGAAGAAATGGCCCAATCGCTTGCTGATATTGTCCTGCGAAGAACGGGGATCGGTACTTTGGGAAATCCGGGGAAGGAAGTCCTGGAGAAAGTTGCTGCCATTGCCGCTCAAGAGTTGAATTGGGATGCCTCAAGGATTTCCCGTGAGATCGAAGAGGTTGAAAGAATATTGCAGATTCCAAAAGCATGATGCCTCAGTGCCTTAACTGTCAATCCGATGGATAGTCATGCCAAAAATAATTGTGAGGAAATATGCCACATAATCGACTGCAAAATGAGAAAAGCCCATACTTGCTCCAACACGCTCGCAATCCGGTGGACTGGTATCCCTGGGGAGAGGAAGCTTTTGTTAAAGCGCAGTTGGAAGACAAACCTGTTTTTCTGTCAATCGGATATTCGACTTGTCACTGGTGCCACGTGATGAAGCGCGAATCGTTTGAGGATGAAGAAGTTGCCGGGCTTCTCAATGAAACGTTTGTGAACATTAAAGTTGATCGTGAAGAGCGCCCCGACATCGACGTGGTTTACATGAAGGCATGCCAGTTAATGACGCAGAGCGGCGGATGGCCTTTGACCATCATGATGACGCCCGATAAACGACCTTTTTTCGCCGCGACCTACATTCCCAAGGAAACAAAATATGGCAGGGTTGGCCTGCTGGAAATGATTCCTACAGTCAAATCCCTCTGGCAGATGAAACGCTCGGATGTTCTTTCCACAGCATCGGAAATTACACAACTCGTGCAACAGCCGACCATCGGCAACACAAAGGATCTTGGCGAAGAAATACTGCATCGTGCGTACCGATCTTTATCTACGAGCTTTGACCGGACATTCGGGGGCTTCGGCCAGGCGCCGAAATTTCCCTCTCCGCACAATTTCTTTTTTCTCCTGCGCTACTGGAGACGAACCGGCGAGGTGGAGGCTTTGCGCATGGTGGAAGACACGCTGCAAAACATGCGATACGGGGGAATTTTTGATCAGATAGGATTCGGTTTTCACCGCTATTCAACGGATACTCGCTGGATCGTGCCGCATTTTGAAAAAATGCTCTATGATCAAGCGCTCATGGCGATGGCCTTTATCGAACTCTATCAAGCGACCGGAAAAAACAAATACGAAATATCGGCCCGCGAAATATTTACCTATGTTCTGCGCGATATGACAGACGACCATGGCGGTTTTTATTGCGCCGAAGATGCGGACAGCGAAGGCGTAGAAGGCAAGTTCTATTTATGGACGGAGAAAGAAATCCACAATGTTCTTACTCAAAACGAAGCGGATTTGTTCCTGTCATACTACAGGCACGATAGTGGCACATCTATGCAGGGCATGCAGGAAATACCAGACGGTTACTTTATTCCGTATATCAATCCGTCATCAATCGACGATGCAGGGGATAGTTTAATGGAATTATTCGGGAAAATGGAGGGCATTCGGAAAAAGCTTTTCGCGGTTCGGGAAAAGCGTGTGCGTCCACATAAAGACGACAAGATTCTGACCGACTGGAATGGGCTGATGATTGCGGCGTTGGCCCGCGGCGCGCAGGTCTTTGATGAACCAACTTACTCTGACACTGCGCTCCGGGCGATGAATTTTATTATTCAATCGCTGCAAACCAAAGAGGGCAGGCTGTTGCATCGTTTCTGGGACGGTGAGGGTTCCATTCCAGGAAATGTCGATGATTATTCGTTTATAGTTTGGGGCCTCCTGGAACTCTACGAGGCAACGTTTGATACAAAGCATTTGCTCAAAGCACTGGAGTACCAGTCGCACTTATTTGCTTATTTTGGTGATGATCAAAACGGCGGATTCTTTTTTACGCCTGCTGACGCGGAAGAAGTTTTGACGCGTCCCAAGGAACTTCATGACGGCGCCATCCCGTCGGGCAATTCAATAGCGCTTATCAATACTTTGCGTCTATCGAGGCTCACCGGCGATGCCGAGATGGGAAAAAGAGCACACGAAATTTACAGAGCTTTTAGCGCGCCGACGGATGCAATGCCGACAGCCTATACGCAATTTCTGTGTGGGCTTGACTTTGCCATCGGTCCGGCAAGCGAAGTGATTATTGCCGGACATGAGAACAAAGAAGACACATGGTTGATGCTGCGTGGTTTAAGAAAAAGTTTTTTGCCGAACAAGATCGTTGTTTTTCGGTCCGAGAGTTCAACGCCGCCGGATATAGAGACGATCGCGCCGTTTGTGCAATCACATTCAATACGCAATGGTCAGGCGACCGCCTACGTCTGCTCGAATTTTACCTGTTCGCTGCCGACGAATGATCCGAAGAAAATGATGGAACTGCTCAATAAAAAGTAGATGACCCCTACTTTCCCAAGCAGTCGGATTTGCCTTTACCTTTGCCTTCTGTTGATTCTTTTTTCAGAATGCCGTTTTCAAATGTCAGGGCGTAGATATAATCATTGTCGCCGCAGTTGTAATACCAGACATCCAACTTGTTGGCGCATTTTTTTGATTTCTTAATTTTCCCATCCTTGTCCCTGCCTGCGGTTGTCTGCTGTCCTTCGCAGGCTTTTTCTTTAGACGTTGGCTTGCCGCATGTGATGGACACTTGCATCTTTGTGTCACCGCTGGTGACCAGACCGGAACCGCAGCGAAAGGCCAGTGTGTCGGTGCTGAAGAAAAACAAAATAACCAAACCAATCACGATCATTTGAATTGCCTTCATGTTTCATCCTTTCTTTTTCATGTCTTGGGTCATTATCATGTATTCATACTTGTAAAGATCATAAATAAAATGCTGAAGTATTTCCTGCTGATCGGAAAGTGGCGCAGAGGATCGCAAGGCTGTTTGCACTTTATCATTGAGGTCGATGGGAAGGATATCGATATATTGCCCCCTGAAGACTTCATAATTGAAAGCACGGGCGATTATTTGCAAATAAGAAAATTTAATAGTGAATTCGGTATGGCCCTGAAGGGCTATTTTTTCTGGAGTTCCTGGGGCTGTGAAATGTAGATGAGGAAAGGACGGGTGATTTCCTGACGTTTCGCAGCTGTGTTCGCTTAAATAAATATGTGGGACAGCCGCCATGCATAATTTTTCTACAGCTTCCAAGGCTCCGATGTTTATATTTTCATCGGGAGTAAATTGAAGCGAGTATTCTTTCTCAAAATCCGCAACTCTGTTTAAAGAGCGAACTGTCTCAGGATCATTTTGTTCAGGAATGTTTTGCTGAAAGGCCAGAGTGGGAAAATCACCAAGGTTTTCGTTCAGAATAACAAAGTCAAAGGATCGAAGTTCGGAGATGGCCATTTTCAGGAAATCCATTTCCCGGAAATTCACGGCAAGTCCCGTTAACGTTTCCTTCTGCTTTTGCAGCAGAAAAGGTGAAATATCCAACATGGTTGCCCGAAGGTCAGGGGCCAGCGTAAGAAAATCCTGCATCAAATACCCCAGACCACCGCCTACTTCCAGAATGTTTTTTAAGTCTGTGAGGGGGATAAATCGGCCAAGAAAGTTAAAAAGATGCTCACCGAAGGAAGCATTGGATTTTAGGGCTCTACGGCAGGGACTGTTTTCCGGATACAATGCATTGCAGACGGTCAGTTCCCATCCCAGGGATCTCAATGTGTGAATATGATAATCATCCGTTGTATTTAAAAAATAGCCCATAAGATTAAAATATTTTATCCGTCTTTTGAAAATTATGATATTTAATGTACTTAGTTCAGGAAAGCGGAAAAATCAATCATGAATGTTTTTGTCAGCAATAAACTGGAGAAATTGATCCAATGTCTTGCCGATCAGTTAAACACGCCACTTAAAAATCCTTTGGCTGTGGAAACCGTTGTTGTTCAGAGCGCCGGCATGGCCAAGTGGGTTTCGCTTCAACTGGCAAACCGGCATGGTATTGCTGCTAATTACTGGTTTCCCTTTCCCAAAAAGTATTTGGAGATAATATTCAGAGCCTTTATTCCTGAATATTCGCCGGATTTGTCTTTCGATGAACGAGTGCTTACCTGGAAGATCCTGGAACTTTTGCCGCAATTGTCCGGGGATGACGCATTCCTGCCGCTCAGCCATTATCTAGGAGATTCAAACGACCAGCAGAAGATGTATCAACTGGCTAAGAAAATCGCCGCGACGTTCGATCAGTACTTAATTTTCCGTCCGGAGATGATTGTGGGCTGGGAAGATGGGAACGTCCATGATACGCGGGAGTTCTGGCAGGCTAACCTCTGGCGGAAAATTATTGACTCCCAGGGCACAATGCATCAGGCTCGGTTGCGGCAGTTGTTTTTATCCGCTGTCAAAAATAAGCCTTATCGGCCGGAAGCTCTGCCCGAGCGATTATCCATCTTCGGGATATCGTATTTGCCACCCTATTACCTGGAGATATTTTCCGGTCTGTCGGCCCATGTACCCGTGGATTACTACTATCTCAACCCGTCTCAGGAATTCTGGGCGGATATCCGGTCAAAGCGTGAAATCGGTGCGACGCTCAGCATAGCATCAATGAACCTGCCCGACATGGATGATGACTTACTGCACCTGGAAAGCGGCAATTCGCTTTTGGCCTCCTGGGGCAGGCAGGGCAGAGACTTTTTTCGACTGATGGAAAATACTTCCGCCGAATATATTGACCAATTTGAAAAACCTCAAGGTAAAAACCTGCTTGCCTCCATTCAGTCTGATATCTATCTGCTGCAGGAACCAGGTACAAGAGACACCTCAAGAACGCCATGGTCGTCTGAAGATCATTCCATCCAGATTCATTCCTGCCACAATCCACTTCGGGAGGTTGAAAGCCTCCATGATGTATTGCTTAAACTCTTTGAAGAGGACGGCCGCTTGACACCTAAAGATGTGCTGGTGATGACGCCGAATATCGGATTATATGCCCCATATATTGAGGCGGTATTTGAAGCAAGGGAGCCGAAGATTCCTTATACGATTGCCGACCGCGGACTGTTTTCCACAAGTGTCGTAAGCCTTGGCCTCATGGCTCTTTTAGATTTAGTTGTGAGCCGCTTTACGGTTACAGATGTTTTATCCATACTGGAAAATGCCGCCATCAGTGAAAAATTCGAGATCACTTCCGCTGATCTCGAATTGATCCGTCATTGGATTTCTCAAACCCACATTAAATGGGGGATTGATGCCACGCATCGTCAGACCTATGATCTACCACCATTCAGCCAGAATACCTGGCAACATGGGTTGGACCGGTTGCTTGCAGGATTTACACTGGACGGTCGTCGTCAAGAATTATACTCGGACATTCTGCCTTATGGTGAGATCGAATCGGAGCAGACCCAAGTGCTTGGCCGGTTCTTAACTTTTTGGGAAAAGGTGATTAGCCTAAGGGAAGTATTGCTAAAGACTCATACCCTTGTGGACTGGTGTGCGATCCTGCAAAATATTCTTGCGGATTTTCTGCCGACATCCGACACGTATCGTAATGATTTGCATCTACTCAGGGAATTGATCAGCGGTCTTGAAGTCGAGCGGCAGTGGGCCAAATCCAATCAGCGGATGGAATTGAGTATTCTGAAAAGCTATCTTCAGGAATCCGGTAAAAGTCCGGCGGGAATTTCACTCTTTCTGACCGGCGGTGTTTCGTTTTGCGAATTTTTGCCCATGCGCAGTATTCCTTTTGACGTCATTTGCCTCATAGGCATGGACAACGATGCCTATCCTCGCCAGGACAGGAAAACAGGCTTTAATCTTATAGAAACGAAAAGAAGGGCAGGGGATAGATCGCTGAGAAACGATGATCAGTACCTTTTGCTGGAAGCGCTTTTATCCGCAGGGAAAAATCTGATCATCAGTTATACCGGACAAAGTGCGACTGATAACAGCGAAATTCTGCCTTCGGTGCTGGTCTGTGAGTTTCTGGATTATCTGGATAAAAACTATTACGGCGGGGATGATCAGCCCCTATCACATTTGATCACAAGGAAACATCGTTTACATGCCTTTTCTTCCGCATATTTTGGAGAAGATAAAAATCTTTATAGTTATTCCAGGAAAAATTATCTGGCGATTCTTGGCCGCAGCGATGAAATACTTCCATTTCTGGGGGAGGCGCTTCCGGAAACAATCGAGCCCATAGAGATTATTTCGATCAAAGATCTGACTATATTTTACCGCAATCCGGCCCGGTATTTTCTGGAAAACCGTCTTTGCCTGACATTGCCCAAGGCGCTTTGGGAGGAGGAAGTCAGTGAACCTTTCTCAATTGACCATCTGAGCGCCTATCAGATCAAGCAGGATCTGGTGAAGAACCATCTCAACGCAGGGGACGATCAGTTTGTGTTCCATCTGAAAAAGGCTGAAGGTGTCCTGCCGGTCGGCAGTGCCGGGAATTACTACTTTAACATTCTTACCCGTCAGGCAAAGGATTATGCGGCGAGAGTTGGCGTCTATTTGAAAGGGAGAGAACCGAAAATACTGAATGTCGATTTACGCATTGGAGATTACTGTCTGACAGGTGTATTGGACAGCCTTTACAGCGATTTCCGGATATATTACCGGATGGCCAAATTAAAGATGAATGATTATCTGAGTGCCTGGATTTCTCATTTAATTCTTAATGCCACACCGGCTGGAGGCTACCCGAAAACCAGTCTTATTTTGGGTGAAGATTACTGCTGGCGGTTGGAACCGGTCAAAGACGCTCAAGAAATTCTAAAAGTTATCATTAAATATTATTCCCTGGGACAGACCAAGCCGCTTAAGTTCTTCGCGCGCTCGTCGTGGGACTATGCGCAGGCTCTATGGTTCAAAAAAAAATCACGCGAGGATGCAATCGTCGCCGCCAATCTGGCCTGGTGGGGTAATGATTACAATTCGACGGATGCGGAATTTCGGGAAACATCCTGCAAAATATGTTTTGAAAATGACATGCCGATTGATACGGAATTTGAGCAAATTGCGGAAGATATTTTGAAAGAACTTTTTACCCATCTTGTAAAACTGGAGTAGCCCAGTATGAAGCCTTTTGATCTTTCATCGTGTCCGCTGGCGGGCGTTAATCTTATCGAGGCCAGTGCCGGCACTGGCAAGACATATGCCCTGGCAGGTTTATACCTGAGATTTCTCGTAGAGAAAAATGTAGCTGCACGGCAATTGCTGGTGATTACTTACACAAACGCAGCTACCGCCGAACTCAAAAGACGCATACGCCAAATGGTTGCTGATGCTCAGATCGCATTTCTGACAGGAGAATCATCCTCTGCATTATTGAAAGACCTTTTGGACAAGTATCCTGAAGTACAAGAAAGAAAAAGGATGGCCCGGAATTTAAGCCTCTCCCTGGCCAATTTTGATGAAACAGCCATCTACACTATCCACAGCTTCTGTCAGCGGATCTTGATGGATAACGCTTTTGCCAGCGGAGAGCTCTTTGAAACGGAGTTAATCGAAAATCAGCATAGTCTGGAACAGGAATTTGTCGAGGATTTCTGGCGCAGGCACTTTTATGAAAATCATCCTGTGATCGTTCAATATTCGCTGGCTGGCAACATGGATAAAAACACGCTGCTGGCTTTATTACGGATGGTTCTGGCCAAGCCGGATTTAAAAGTTATTCCCGATTTCGATCCATTTTCGATGACCGACTTTGAACAGGATCTGAAATGTCTCCGTGAGAATTATTCGCGTTTTCAATCTTTATGGCAGGAAAATAAGGATGGAATCGTTGCCGCATTGCGCGATAAGGCTCTGAGCGGTGTGGCTTACGGAAAGAAAGTGGATGGCCTGATACGGGATGTCGAAGAGATGGTGAATCTCAATGATGTATCGTTGCCGGCGCCTAACTGTCTGCAAAAATTAAGCGCGGATTATTTGCGCCAAAAAACTAACAAAAATCAAATCACCCCCC
>JAKLES010000270.1 GCA_022711575.1 Deltaproteobacteria bacterium
GGTACAAACCGGTAAGATAGTTTACAAAACAGACCGGGGACATGGTTTACACTGTGCGGCAAGGAGGACACCCCATGCCGTGGAAAGTGATAAACAAAATGGACCTGAAGCTACAACTTATTGAAGACTGGAATGCAGGATATTTCAGTGTCAGCGCTCTTTCACAAAAATATAGGATCAGCCGTCCGACGGTTTACAAGTGGCTGACGCGATATAAGGATTATGGTGCCGAAGGTCTCAATGAACAGAGCCGGGCTCCAAAGCATTGTCCTCATCGGACAGCCAAAAAGATTCTGGATCTTGTGATTGAAGAAAAGCTAAAGAATCGTAAACGAGGTCCCAGAAAAGTACGTGCTCAATTAAAGCGTAAGCATCCGAAGCTTGAGTTACCGGCCGTCAGTACCATTGGTTACTGGCTTAAGAAGGAAGGGCTTGTTGAGAAGAGGAAAAAGCGATTGCGCGTTCCGCCATACACGCAACCCTTTTGCGAATGTAAAGCGCCTAACGATGTCTGGAGTATTGATTACAAGGGGCAGTTTTATATGGAGAACCGGCAGATTTGCTATCCATTAACGCTCAGCGATAATTTCAGTCGTTTTCTCTTATGTTGCCAGGCGTTGGAAGGTCCCCGGTATGATCCGACACGACACCATATGGAGTCCGTCTTCCGCGAATACGGATTACCGGATGTCATCCGTAGCGATAACGGGGTGCCTTTTGCAGGCAAGAGCATTGGAGGGCTTAGCCGGTTAATGATTTGGTTGATTTTGTTGGGGATCATTCCCGAGCGCATCAAAAAAGGCTGTCCACAAGAGAATGGTCGGCATGAAAGAATGCATCGTACGTTGAAAAGCGACGCATTAGACCCTGTTGCTGGAAACATCAAAGAACAGCAGAAGGCATTTGATATTTACCGGTACGACTATAACTATGAGCGGCCGCATGAATCTCTGGACGACCAAACGCCTAGTGATTATTATGTAAAGTCAAATCGGCCCTATGTGGAGAAACCTCATCCTCCGGATTACGGTCCAGGTTACTTGGTTAGACAGGTTCGCCATTGTGGAGAAATTAAATTTATGGGTCGGAGGTTCTTAATAACACATTTACTTGCCGGTCTAC
>JAKLES010000271.1 GCA_022711575.1 Deltaproteobacteria bacterium
GCCTATTTTGGAGGAGTGCTGCCATGAACGCCGAGTGGATGTTCGATGCCCGTAAAATCCCTGATTTAGTGATGAATTATCTACGGCGAATTGCGGTTCGAGCGATAGAAGAAAAGCACTATAGTCCAGAGTTAATCGCTGATTTATTTGGCATTGATCGAACCAGCATTTATGATTGGCTTCGCAAGTATCGTCAACAAGGTGAAGAAGCTTTAGATACCCGTAAAGCACCGGGTGCTCCATGGATCATCACCCCAGAGATCGTTGCGTGGTTGAAGGAAACTATTGTCAATTCCATTCCTGCAGATCATGGTTATGACACCTCGTTGTGGACCTTAAAAATTAGGGTTGATTTGTTAAAAGAACGCTTTGGGCTGTGGGCTGTGGGTTTCGGATGCCGCTGTTGACCTCCATCTTCATGCGTTAGGGTTGAGTTATCAACAACCGTGTTATCGCGCTTTCGGTCGTGATCCCGCGAAAATTCAACAGTTCGTTGAAATAGAATTTAAAGATATTCAAAAAGTTGCACAGGAATTGAAGGCCGATATCGCGTTTGAAGATGAATCTTGGATCGGGTGTGGCAATCATTCAGGACGGACGTGGGGTTTAAGGGGTCACCCCCCTGAAATCAAAGCCTGTGATGAAAAAAACGGTTATCATGTCTTATCGATGGTCACGGCAGAGGGTGAATTGATGTTTGACGTGAAAACCGAGAAGCTTGTCAGTTCGGTTTATATCGATTTTCTGAAAAAAGTGATCCGTAACCGAACTCGCCCGCTCATCGTCATTGCGGATAATGCCTCTTATCATACGTCTAATCAAGTGAAGAAGTTTGTGGAGGATCATGCCCAACAAATCCGGTTATTCTTTTTACCGCCCCATGCTCCTGAGATCAACCCGGATGAACAGGTTTGGAATGAAATCAAACATCGCCAATTGGAAAAACAACCGATTAAAGGCCCCATTGATTTTGAACATCGACTCTATAATGCACTTCTAAAATTACAGGAACTTAAAGAAAGAGTTCAATCGTTCTTTAGTCTCCCTGAGACTCAATATGCGGGTTCTCAAGTGTCTCCGGCATAAGCTATGGGGGATCACTATTAGGAAAGCTA
>JAKLES010000272.1 GCA_022711575.1 Deltaproteobacteria bacterium
CGATACTTGTTCGGTGGAATCTGGAGAGTCATCCCCTCAAAGCTGACACAGTTATCCGGGGTAACGGTCCGTTCATGATGTTCGCAAAGGATGTTCTCGAGATGAGCGCCCACCCAGGGGATAAAAGCGGAACCTTCCTCCGGGGATTTTTGCTTAAACTCCCTGTTGTGAGCCGGCAGATAGATTTTTCTGATATAACGATTGGCCTCTTCCATGCTCGTAATGTGATGCAGGGCCAGTTCCCTGGTTAATCGGTCCTGATGCGTTCTGAACATCCTTTCACTTCGTCCTCTGGCTTCCGGGGAATAGGCGGGAATCATCATAATCCCCAACTGCTGCATGGCCCGACCGAACTGGGTTAACCGGGTCTTGCTGACCCTGCCTCCTTCTTCCGGGGTAAACCAGTAATGGCTGCCCCGGTCTGTATAGATTGAACTGAACAGACCTTTTTTCAAGATGACATCCTGCACCCCCTGAAAACTGCTGGCCGTTCCCTCCTGATCCGTAAAGAACATACTATAATGTTCATTGGTTGCATCATCCATGGTCACAATCAAATCCCACTGCTTGCCCAAAACCCATTCATGGGTGCTGCCGTCCTGATGGATCATCATGCCCGGTAATGGACTTCTTTCTCTCCGCCGACGATGCACACCTTTTTTCTTCTCCTTTTGAACTTCACCCTGTTGCTGAAGCGTATTCTTCACCCACGTATAACTCCGCTTCCCGCCATCCCGGATATACCAAGAATAAAAGTGCTTCACGTTCCAGCCCCGATAGCTCTTCCGATAACGCTCGGTCAGCTTCATCACTTCATCCACCGGGGCCCTCCGATGTGAAGCCTGGGTCAACCGCCGATCGTTCAACCCCTCCATCCCATCTTCCTCATACCGGCAGATCTGACGCCGAAACGTCCGGCTGCACACCCCCAATACCCGCGCCGCTTCCTCCTGGCTTAATCTCCCTTCCTGCCAACCAACATACAACTCCTCAAATCGCATCTTCCGGATCTCCTGTAGCATCTCCGTCCGTCTCATCCGTCACCTCCATCCAGGTAACTTAGCAACCGGACAGTTTATGTGCTACAAAACCGGACAAATCATTTGCTTCTTACA
>JAKLES010000273.1 GCA_022711575.1 Deltaproteobacteria bacterium
TCAGATACTTTGTCAGGGCCATCTCAATCGTTGAGGACAATGACCGCCTGTCTTCTTGTGCAACTTGCGTAAGGGATTCATGCAATGCCTTGCTGGTACGGAAACATATCAAGCTGTCTTTATTCATTGCTTAAGAATTCCAATCTTCTGATTAAAGTTCCACAGGAACAAAATATACCTGATCCTCGTATAATTCTCTAACAGCAAATTGTTTTGCATAACACATGACCGAAGCACACGTTATTCTCTGTGGATTTTTTCTCCTCTCTGCCAGAGAACCAATATATTTGTCATCTTTCCTTCGACGACGCCGATAAAACTTGTATTCTATGTTTCTATTGTTATTCATTGCCGTAAATCTCGAATCGATGCTATACTTTATATTATTATAAATACATGAGGAAAGACTGCATGTAAATACATCGTTCGTCGTATTTTACAATTATGGAGCGCGCAATAGGAAAGCTTACTATAATCCATATTTTTCAAATTCTTAATTTTATGCTAAATTCCAATTAAAAATTGTTAAACAATGCTGTAACAGATAGAAGAATAATCGTAGAAGGGATGTGGGAAAAATGGATCCAACATATGAAATAAAAAATAACTGTCTGTTCTTGAAAGTCACAGGTCATTTTGACGTCAATCGTTCAAAAGAAATAATTGATGATGCGCTTGAAAAGCTATGTATGCATAATTTGAATAAGGCTTTTTATGATGTTACGGAATTAAAGGGGCTTGATGAAGCAAAAGAGTCTATTCTGAAGATGTTTGTTTTGGTTCCTTTGATAAGGAAGGTTCTTCCCAAAGAAGCAAAAATATCTTTTTGGGGAACAGAAAAACAAGTCCGTACATATAGTTTTTTTGAGGAGGTGACGACCCGTTTGGGATTTGCTGTCAAGGTAACTTCAAAACCTGAAGAAGCGTTAGAATGGTTGGGTATATCTCCAGAAAAATCATAAATCGATGTTGCTTGATTTCATTCATTGACACATCGATCCATCTGCCATCTCTTTTCCTCCCTGCTTTGATAGCTGTGTCGAGGTTCTTGCTTTTTGTTAATCAAGCAGAGAGACCACATGAACAACATAAACATACTGGAGAGAAT
>JAKLES010000274.1 GCA_022711575.1 Deltaproteobacteria bacterium
CTGGTGGCGCGGGCCATCCACTACTCGAGTAAACGCGCATCCGCCCCGTTTGTTCCCGTCAACTGCGGCGCCATTCCGGAGAAGCTTTTGGAAAGCGAACTCTTCGGTCATGTCAAAGGCGCTTTTACCGGCGCTAATGAGTCGCGGGCCGGTTTCTTTCAAACCGCCGACGGAGGCACCATCCTGCTCGATGAGATCAATGAAATGAGCCCCGCCATGCAGGTGAAGCTCCTCCGAGTGCTTCAGGACAAGCAGGTCGGCATGGTCGGCGCCCGGAAAACGCAGAAAATCGACATCCGCATCATCGCGTCCAGCAATAAAGATTTACGAATGCTGGTTCACAACAACCTTTTTCGCGAAGATTTGTTTTTCCGTCTCAACGTCATTACCATCACGGCGCCGCCGCTTAGAGAAAGGCCGGAGGACATTGGCGTCCTGATCACGCATTTCGCGGGAAAGTTCGCCGAAGAACTCGGGAAAAGCGCGCCTGTCTTTTCCGACGACGTTCTGCAGACCCTGACCGGATACACTTGGCCGGGCAATGTCCGGGAGCTTGAAAACCTGATTCAGCGCCTCATCATCATGACGGACGGCAAAAAAATCGAAAGCCCGGATCTGCCTTCGGTAATGCGTTTTTCCGTCATGCCCGATTTTGTCCCGTTCCGGTCTCTGGCCGAGGAAGAAACCGCGTACGTCCGCAGAGTCCTGGCAAGCGTCGGCGGAAATAAATCAAAGGCCGCGGAAATCCTGCGCATCGATCGCAAAACACTCCGGGACAAACTCAAACCGGAAAATGACAAAATGAAAGTAAAATAAAAGCGCCCGCCCTGGTTTTCTATCTTGAGATTGAAGCTTTCATAGTATCTTTGATGATGCCCGTCAAAAGAAGAGCACATTGATACCAAAACTATAACACAACTCCTTATTGGATTAGGTTTGATAGGATTAGCAGGCATCAGAAGAAGGATCAAAAAATAAACCTTCCATACATCATGTTTCTTGAAGCATGATGCCTTTTTCTTTGAGATAAGCTTTCATAAACTTCAAATTGGTTTGGAGTTATAAAATCTTAAGGTTAAAGAAAGTTAAAACCAGGTTAAAGAATTA
>JAKLES010000275.1 GCA_022711575.1 Deltaproteobacteria bacterium
GCACGATCATCGGCATCCACAACAAATCCATTTTTGATAGCGGAAGAAATTCGATGGTGGCCGCACTTTACATCACATACGGGCCGCTGATCACGATGATCTATTCGGCGGGGAAAGGTGCGCACGAATTTGTTCTGGATCGAGAAGGAGAATACGTCCTTTCCGAAGAAAAAATTCGACTCAAGGAAAAGGGGTCTATCTTTTCACCTGGTGGTCTGCGCCGCGACTGGACGGATACCCATCTGAGGTTTATTGAAAAACTGGAGGAAGACGGCTACAAGCTGCGCTATAGCGGTGGATTTGTTCCCGACATTAATCAGGTTCTGATTAAAAGGGGCGGTCTGTTCACCTATCCCGCGCTGAAAAAATCGCCTCAAGGTAAGCTGCGGCTGCTGTTTGAATTGCAGCCAATGGCTTTTATTATGGAACAGGCCGGCGGTCTTGCCACGGACGGTAAAGAAGATATTTTGTCCTTGAAGGTTACCTCGGTTAATCAACGTGCGCCGGTTTACATCGGCTCTGCGGCGGAAGTGCAAATGGCGGGGCAATTCCTGTCGCAATAATTACAGATTAAAGGAGCAGCCATGATTTACGAAAACAAAGATCAGTTGAAAAAAGGATGCGAATCGATTCTTGCCTTTGACGGTGGTAATGTCCGCGTTTTAGATGAAGGCAGGTTTCAGGGTAAGTTGATTGACGATTTGATTTATACGGTTGTGTTCAGTCCCGACCCGGCCACACAAGAAGCCGCGGGTTTTCTTATTCGCCGGGGAGCCGCCGCGATGGGGATTGTGTCCGCGTCAATTCAACCGCTTTATGAGGCGATGGGAAGAAAAGAGGTTGGCGGTTTTACAGTGCCGGCGATCAATATCCGCGGCATCAGCTATGATGTTGCGCAGTCCGTATTTCGTGCCGCAATGAAAGGGAAAGTAGGACCGGTTCTCTTTGAAATTGCCCGTTCGGAAATCGACTATACCAAGCAAAGACCTTTCGAATACACCTGCGCCATTACCGCGGCGGCCGTCAAATCGAACTGGCGGGGCCCGGTTTTTCTGCAGGGCGATCACTTTCAGATGAACGCCAAGAAATTTTCCGCTGACGCAG
>JAKLES010000276.1 GCA_022711575.1 Deltaproteobacteria bacterium
TGCAAAACTTAATAACCGACTTGATCGATCTCTTGTACAGGTAAGACTTCTGGGGTCCTGATCTGCGATCCGATGACTTTTTCCTGGCCCTTTTGATGGACGTAAGCATATCCTGGATAACTTCCTTAATCTCTGCTTCAGTTGGTCGCATGGCACCCTCCCCTTATCAGGCATCACGTAAAAGAAGATCGAACGTTGCTTGGTTGACGACCCCTATTTTCACCATTTCTTCGACAATTGGCTTTATCTGCGGATCCTGGTACAGACGCTTCAATTCAGTTGAATTTGCCTTACGCGGGAAAGCCATCATCTTCCCATTTTCCTTGCCCAGGACAATCTGTTCTATCCCCATGGCTTCTTCAATGGCTGACAATACCTTGCCCATCAGGTTTAACTTTTCCGTCAATTCCAGTTCACTTAATTCCGCCACCGTACTCACCCCCTTCCGGTTTCTGGTTTCGGTTTCGATTTCCTTGTCCTCTTCTTCGGCTTCCCTTTGCGGCCCCAGGGATTCCTGACAATCCCCTTTTTGAAACACCGCGGCTTGCATTCATCCCGAAGATACATCCGGGTTGGGAATACTATCTTATTCCTCAGGCAATACCGTCTCAGGGTCCCTCGGTCGATCTCCATGGTGTCCGCTGCCATATTGCGGCTGTACCGATCTTTGATGAACAGCCGGATGAGCTCCTTCAGGGGCATCTCGAATTCTTCCTCGACCCGCTGCTGCCATTCTCGTAGCCCGTATGACCTATCTACATTCATATTTTTACCTTGGGCGCATCAGCCAATAGAATTCCATGACTGTCTTTTTCAGATACAATAACCATAGACGGAAGTATAAGATTAAGCATCGGATCGTCATACCGGATAACCACTTCTGATTCAGTGTGACGATATTGAGTCGCCTTGTAGATTACAACTGTATCCGACAACGACAAATACCCATGGGCAAATCCCGGTGGGATCCAGAGTTGAGCGGCAAGTGATCCAGACAAAGCATACCAATAACTTTTGCCATAACAATCCGATCCTTCCCGAACGTCTACGCAGATATCGAGGATAACTCCATCGGCAACAGATACCAGCT
>JAKLES010000277.1 GCA_022711575.1 Deltaproteobacteria bacterium
GACAAAGACGCCGATGCTGCTATTCTTCAGGCGCCACTGCATGAGTAAATACAAAAGCACAATCGTCCAGGCAAAAAAGATCAACGATTCGTAAAAATTGGAGAGAGGAGCATGTCCTATGCCCATATTGTAGGATGTTTTCCAGCGAATGATTAAAGCGACACTCTGGGCTACAATCCCAATGAGAGTAGTCCAGGTGGCCAGTTTGCTCCAGAATTCGTGTCCCAGAACCATCCGGAAAAGATAGAAAACAAAAGCAGCAAAGTAGATAAATGTCACCCAGCTTAAGATGGTGGTATTGATCATTGGGACTTCTCCAGACTATTCTTCAGCTCCGAGAGCAAATATTGTATTTCCTTTTGCAGGCTAGGCTGGTTTTTATAGCTTCGACCCGCAACGGCAATCACGACCATGTCGCCTTTTTGACCTATCCGAATCCAGATCGAACGCGCATAGGAAAACAAGATCAACATCAGGCCACCAATCAGAAGAATCGCGGCGGCGGCCACTACGGGCGTTCCGGGATCGCGGTTGACCTGCAAGCCGGTGTAATATTTCTCCTCCAGCCCCAGCAGCGAAAATGTGTAAGGCTGGAACAAACCGGGATTAAAAACCGGAACCTGCTCGAAAATATCCGGGCTGATTTTTTTGATCTGATCGATCTGCTGAAAAACCCAGAAAACGGCCTCCTCATTTTTATTGGATCGGACGGCAACTTTAACCGCGGGGCCTATTTTCATCATATTTTCTTCCACCCGCAAAACCTGAAACGTTCCTTCCTTGCCCGGTAGATTAAACGTATATCCCTGCTCAACATTTATCACGTCACGATGGCCGCCATCTCTCACGAGCGCCAGTGTCGCCTTTCCGCCCGGCGCGTTGCCGTAGCTTGCCTGATAAAAACGGAATCCGTCAAACTCGATGGGATGGTTAACGAGCAGCTTCCCCACATGGGCCACCTGGTTATCCTTAAGAAAAGTCAGATCCGATTGAAACGTTTTCGGCATGCCGCTTTCATAGAGCTCCATAGTAAATTTGTCGCAGCGCACGGAGAAAGGCAGAGGGATGCTTTGATTGCCGTTGCGCAG
>JAKLES010000278.1 GCA_022711575.1 Deltaproteobacteria bacterium
TTTATGTCCCCCATGACCCGCAGCCGCGCGGATAATACCGAGAACAAAGCCACGCCGCTGATTGCCGAATACTATGCACAACGTGCCTCCGCCGGCCTTATCATCACAGAAGGTTCGCAGGTTTCCAAAGAAGCTGTCGGCTATATTAACACGCCAGGAATCTATAGTCCTGAGCAAGTTGAAGGCTGGAAGCTTGTGACAAAGACCGTCCACGAAAAAGATGGCCACATCTTCTGTCAACTGTGGCATGTCGGTCGGATATCCCATTCTGCTTTTCATGGGGGCAATCCTCCTGTCGCGCCGTCAGCCATCAATCCTCATGACCGGGTCTATACGATGCAAGGTTTTCAAGAAACGACGACGCCCCGCGCACTGACGGTGGCGGAGATTCATAACACAACACAAGATTTTCGCCGGGCTGCCCAAAACGCGATTACGGCCGGTTTTGATGGTGTGGAAATCCACGCCGCCAACGGCTATCTTTTCCATCAGTTCTTTGTTAATTGCGCCAATACCCGTAAGGATGAGTACGGCGGATCGCATGAAAACAAGGCGCGTTTCTTTTTTGAAACCTTGCATGAAATCGGTCAAACTGTTGGTTTTAACCGCGTCGGCGTTCGACTCAATCCATCCGCGAATGGCTTTTTCGGCATCACGATCGACAAAGACACGATCCCAACATTTGAACATATTGTTGAACGACTTAATGATTATTCCAATCTGGCATATGTCCATTTCGTAGAACCAATGATCCCGGTGGATGATGTTCCTTACGCAGTTAAGGAAATTGCCAAGCATTTCCGCCCCCGCTACAAAGGCACGCTGATTATCAATTGTGGATTTCGTGCGGAAAGTGGTAAACAAGTCATCGAGGATGGTCATGCCGACGCTGTGGCGTTCGGAAAACCGTTTATCGCCAATCCCGATCTGGTGGAACGAATCACCGCCGGCGCAAAATGGAACCGTTGGGACGACGCAACGTTTTACACAACTGGATCAAAAGGGTATACGGATTACCCGACAATGGAGGAATGAGGTCCACGAAACTGAAAACGATATTCATTAAAAAGGAGCATGCGACATGGCTA
>JAKLES010000279.1 GCA_022711575.1 Deltaproteobacteria bacterium
TTTCTTTCTAAAGACAAATTCCAAGCGTAAATAATGATTGACAGAAATAGTATCAATTGATACTATGCCGTTAATGCTACCTTCTCGTAAGACAATTACCGGAAAAGTCTTGCTCGCTCAAAAAGCCAGCAAGAAAGGTGATATTGTCCTGGTGACGCCTGATGTCATTGTTGCGGATCTGATGGAACTTGGACGCAGTGTGGATGAGATACCGAAAATCCTCTGCGGGCTATTGGAAAATACAAGACCTGATGATTATGTAGGTACGCGTCCCCCTCAAAGGTCTTACGAAGCGGTTATCTCCGGTTGTGAGTTATTTGCGTTTAAAACAACCAGTAAAACGATAGGGTGTACGGTATATTATAAATTTACAGTCAAAGAGGATGTTTTGTGGCTGGTCTCCCTGTATAGGGATCGGTCGGGAAAAAAAGGAAAGTAATATGGAAAAGAAAAAAATAAATTGTCCGGCTGGGCACGGAGTAATGAAACTTACCCGTAAAAAGAAACGCATGACCTTCAAAGGCGTGGACATCGACTATCCCGTGGATTGTTTTATTTGTCCGGCTTGTGGTTTGGAGGCCGCAACATTAACCCAGGGAGCGGATATCCAAAGAAGCATATCGGATGCCTATCGGAAGAAAGTGGGATTGATGACCGGCAGCGAAATCGTTGAAGGGCGAAAAAGGCAGAATTTGAGCCAGGAAAAACTGGCTAAAATGATGAAGGTTGGAATTGCCAGCATCAAACGCTGGGAAACCGGCGTCATCCAAAGCCAATCCATGAATAAAATGCTTCTTCAGGCCGTGTCCGGCGAAGCGTGCGGTGATTCTTTAACGGGCAATCGATCATTATCCATTCCACGGATCAAGCTGGCCCTGCGCCACCTTGAAAAAGTCACGGATATGAAAATACTCAAAGAAAATGACAGGTTTTTGTATGCCGCAAAATACATGTGGTACATTGATATGTTAGCCTACCGGGAAACCGGGCAAAGCGTAACCGGGGCAACTTATGCCGCACTGCCGATGGGGCCGCAGTTAAACAACTACAAGGATTTGGTAGCAGAAATCATCAAAGCACCCGAGA